>JAFQPT010000161.1 GCA_017411665.1 Oscillospiraceae bacterium
ACACACGACCCATGCCGATGCCCATCAGAATGTAAAGTGCTGTCCACACCACGGGAAACGCCCATTTCGGTGGAGTGAACCAAGGCTTTTGCATCGCGTCAAAGGCAGGCATGCCGATCTTCGTCAGCAGTCCGCCGATGCCGCCGATGAACAGGGATAAGGCGATAAATGACAGCTCGGGGAGATATCGTTTCCATTTGCCCATAAAAACACCTCACTTTTCCATAGTATATGTGGAAAAAGTGAGGTGTATGCATATGTACCGCTGCTGCGGCTTGAAGAGGAAATGCTCAATCGGACATCAAGTCCTTGAGCTTTTTGTCCAGTGAATCATCTACAAAATACTCCAGAAAATCGAATCGATCGTAATTCGGGTCACGTCGCTCCATCTGACGCTCCAGATTCAGATAGTATTTTGCGTCGAAGAGCTTACCATTGATGTAATACTGCAGCGCTGCGAGGTAGGCGCAGTCGGAAGCCCCGTGCTTGATGCCTTCATCTGCCACTTTCAGTGCTTTTTCGAGGTCATCTTCCTCCAGATATTTCGTAAAGAGGTGGCCCCATTTCTTTTTTTCCTTCAGTTCAAAATCACAGTAGGTTACGTTGCGAGCGTGAGTTTCCCAATCAATTACCTTTTCATTGTAAGCAAATTCACTCAGATTGGCGAGGGTCACCAGGTCACCGTAAGAGGAGTTGGGTCGCTGCAGCAGAGAAATCGCGGTGAGGAGTGCTTCGGTATGTCCGCTCTTGCCTGCTGCAATATACAGGTCAATGGCCTTTTCGATGGAGTTGAAGCGCTCCGCATCCTTTGCTTCGAGGAACTTACCGGTGCGGTAGGCATTGATGGCAGGGGCTCTGTCGCAAAATCCCGCTTTGTATGCCTTGGTGTACCATTTGGCGGCATCCGCCCACGGATACGGGCTGTCTTTGCGCTGCTCGGCTGTTTTTTCATACAGTTTGGCAAGGGGAAGGTAGGCCTCCTCAATCTTCTGCTCCGCAGCCAGACCGTAGAAATACAGGGTGAGCTCATCATCGCCCAGCGCCTCGTATTTCTTCGCAAAGTGCATGGCGTGCTTTCGTTCAAATTCCTTGAGGTATTGCGCCGCGTTGGGTCGCCCGTCTTGGATCTCCTGCAGATATTCCTCCCGCATTTCGTCGATGCGTTGGGACTTTTGCTCCCGTTTCGGGTCGATGGATTCGTCGGAATCGGAGAAAAGGGCCTTAATGAAGTAGAAGAGGAAGAGCAGCGCAATCGCGCCTCCAAACAGGAGCATCAAAAGCTTGATCACCCCAAAAATGAAACCTGCCACAATGCAGCACTCCTTTCCTGCGGGATTGTTTTCTTCTATGATACGCGATTTTGAGGGTAAAAACAAGGGAAGAGATGGAAAAAACGGGATGAGAGGGGGGTGCCTGTCATCGTATGGAGCGCAGTGACGAAGGCTCTTAATGGGCACAGACAGGGAAAAGGGCGGAGGATATCAGCCTCTGCAAACAGAGTTCGGGTGCACCAAAGAAAAAAGGGCGGATGAAATCCGCCCTTTTCATGGTATTGCGTTGTTTACACGGAGAAAATACTTGCGCCGCTGATGTGCAACTGGGTGTACAGCAGGACACGGTCGCCTTCCATCAGGATCGTATTGCCGTTGGGAATCATGGCCTTGCCGTTGCGCTTGACCATAATGATAATGGTCTGTCGGGAGATGTCCAAATCGCGGATGCGCTGACCGTTCCAGGGATGCTGCTTGCGCAGGATGACTTCCTTCAGGTCGATGGGGTGGTCGTGGTCCATGGAAGGTGCGCCCAATACCAGTGCGTCGCCTACATGCAGAATCGTGTCGCCGCGAGGAATCACAACATCATCGTCTCGCTGGATGGCGGCCACAATGATGCCTGTGGGCAGACCCAGATGCATGATGGCCTTGTTGTTCCAGCTGTCGCTTTCGGTGACCTGCACCTTGATGAAGTTCACGTCGTCTTCCTTGCCGTACTCGCTGATGCGCTTGATGCGGGAGTACTGGTCAACGAAACCTGCGGAAATAATACCGGTGGGGATGGCAACCATACCAACGCCAAGGAAGGTGATGAAGATACTCAGAAGCTGCCCCATAGGGGTGATGGGGTAAATATCGCCGTATCCGACTGTCAGCAGGGTGGATACCGCCCACCAGATGCCGCTGAAGGCGTTTTTGAATACATCGGGCTGGGCGTCGTGCTCCAATGAGTACATGCAAAGGCTGGAGCCCAGCAGCAGAATTGCGATAATAAACACAGAGCTTACCAGCTGCTGCTTTTTGTTATTGAGTACCTCCAGAATGACGGAGAAGGAGTCATAGTAGGCGTTCACGCGGAACAGGCGGAACAGGCGCAGTACGCGGAACAGGCGGAAGGCAGGTGCACCGCCGGGAAAGAAGATGGGCAGGTAGTAGGGCAGGAAGGATGCCAAATCCACCAGACCCTTGAAGCTGGTGACGTATTCCCACAATGCCTTGGAGGGCTTCAGCTTCGGGGACAGGTACTTGGCTGTCCATAAACGCAGCAGGTAGTCCACTGCGAAAAAAGCAACGGTGGCCGATTCAATATGCAGCAGGACGTTGCCGTAGGGCACACGCAGCTCCTCGAAGGTGTATAAAATGCTGGCCACCAGATTGATGATGATGGTGGTCAGGTTCAAGATATCGTAGGCACGGCCAACGGAATCCTCCTCGGGGCCTACTTCCAAAATATGGAACAGCCGCTGACGGTACTGCTCCATTTTACTGACTTCCTTGGACATAGATGTCACCTCATGAGATGAAATATGCATACAAAAATATTATATCAGTTTTCGAGTTGTATGACAAGTACTGTCCTTCGGCAGGGAATGAAGAAGTATTTGTTTGCGCGGCATGCAATTCGCTTGTGAAAAATGCAATTTATAAGAAAGAACCGAAAAAATGTGCTTCACGAAAAACAAAATAGTGGAAAATAAATATTTCAGTACTTGTGAAAGTATTGACAAGTAAAGTCGAATCGTATAATCTGGAATCAGCAATATGTGTTCCGCTCAAACACACAAAAATATGAAACAAGGAGGCCCCTCGCAATGTTATTCTCCAAGAAGCTCAAGCGTGCTACCTCTCTGCTGACCATCGCTCTGCTGCTGGTTGCTATGGTAGTTACCGCACCCACCGCATCCGCATGTTCCGCTCTGGAACTGACCTCCGCTGAAGGCGACGTATACTGGTTCCGTACCTGTGATATGGACAACAGCTACAACGTATTCGGCGAAAACGGCTCCTACATCGCTGCTTCCTACCTGGTATCCTATCCCAAGGGCGAAGCAATCCCCTTCGTAACCGGCGATGTGGTTGCTGAACACACCGTCATCGGTATGTCCTTCTCCGACTCCTACGCTCTGCTGGACGGCATCAACGATGCTGGTCTGACCGGCGGTCTGCTGTTCCTGGACGAAGGCACCGAAACTCTGCCCGAAGACGTTCCCGAAGGCAATGACGTTATGTCCGCTATGGAAGGCGTTACTTACATCCTGGCTCAGTGCGCTACCATCGATGACGTTATCGCTCTGTGCGAACGCACCAACATTCAGGCTCTGGACGTTCCCGGCATCCCCGGCTCCGACCTGACCGCAACCCTGCACTTCAACTTCGTTGACCCCAACGGCCGCGGCATCGTTATCGAAGCTGCTGACACCGAACATGCAGGCTTCC
>JAFQPT010000011.1 GCA_017411665.1 Oscillospiraceae bacterium
ACCCAGATGCTGGACTTGAATTCGTTTGCCTTCTGGATGAAGAAGGTAGCAGGACGTGCGTGCAGGCCAACCTGATTGTTAACTACTACGTTTTTAGAGACCATCCTCGCCACTCCTTACACAATTTACCGTTTAAAAAGTTATATAGTGAAAAACACTGAAATAAGAATACCAAAATTATTAAAAATCGTCAACCGATTCTAAAACATTTTGTCGGTTTACACATATATTTTCATTTTTATATGCTCATTTTATTTCAGTTCTACCACAGTAACACCTGTCTCACCTTCACCATATCGGCCGAGACGAAATGCCTTGACTCTCTTATGTCTGCGCAGGGTATCGTGCACCGCCTGACGGAGTGCTCCCGTACCCTTGCCATGGATAATTCGGACAGATTCCATGCGTCCCATAGAGGCTTCGTCAATGTATCGTTCCACAACGGGAATGGCTTCGATGGTTTCCATGCCACGAATATCCATTTCCGCCGCCACAGCCACAGTACGCAGCTGCGTGGTGCCCGTACCCTGTGTTTTGGGAGCAGACTTCTTTTTCTGCTGGTTTTCCAGAAGGTAGACTTCCTCTTCCTTCACAGTCACCTGCATGATGCCTGCCTTCAGCTTCAGCGTGCGGTCAGCGGCAATTTCCATGACCTCTGCCTTAATGCCGCGAGAGACAATTTCCACCATATCGCCGACCTTCACAGGTCTGGAGGACTTACGTTCCTGCTTTTCCTGTACGCGGCCTGCAGCGTTCTTTTCCTGCGCCTGATTCAGTCTGCGGCGCAGCTCTGCACGGCGGGCATTTTCTTCGTTATGGTCAGCCGCTTCCGCAGCCGCCTTCTGCAGCTCCTCGCGCATTTGGTCCAGCTCACGGAAGGTGCGTTCCGCTTCACTGCGCGCTTCTTCGATAATTTTTTCCGCTTCGCGGCGCGCTTTTTCGTTGCTCATTTCCAAACGAACGCTCAGTTCCGCCTTCATGCGGTTGGCAACCTTTTCGGCTTCCTGTGCACGCTTGAGAGAAAGGTCAACTTCATGCTTTTCCTTTTCCATCGCCTGTCGCAAAGCATCCAGCTTGGCAATGGTGTCTTCAAAGCTGGCGCTTTCCGAACCGATACGTTTCTGGGCATCTTCGATAATATCATCGGAAAGTCCCAGACGCTTGGAAATTGCAAACGCATTGGATTTGCCGGGAATACCAACCAGCAAATGATAGGTGGGACGCAGGGTTTCTACGTCAAATTCGCAGGAAGCGTTTACAACCCCCGGTGCAGAGGTCGCATAGACCTTCAGTTCCGCATAATGGGTGGTTGCCGCAACCAGTGCGCCTCTGCCGCGCACCGCTTCAATCACCGCAATAGCCAGTGCTGCACCTTCTGTGGGGTCGGTGCCTGCACCCAATTCGTCAAACAGCACCAGACTGTTTTCTCCCGCTTCATCCAGAATGCGGACGATATTCGTCATATGTGCAGAGAATGTGGACAAAGACTGTTCAATGCTCTGCTCGTCCCCGATGTCCGCCAGAATGCTGCGGAACACAGGGATACAGCTGTTGTCCGCTGCGGGGATATGCAATCCACACTGCCCCATGGCGCTGAGCAGACCGATGGTTTTAAGTGTAACGGTCTTACCGCCTGTATTGGGGCCTGTAACCACCATCGTGTCAAAATCCGAACCCAGTTCCACAGAAATGGGAACTGCGGTATCCTTGGGCAGCAAGGGATGTCGCGCCTTGTTCAAACGCAGCGCTCCGTCACTGAGAGCAGGCTCCATGCCGTCCATATTGTAGCTGAGCTTTGCTTTTGCGAAAATAACGTCCAGGTCTACAAGTACCACATAGTCCAAATCAATGTCTTCCCGATTTCTGGCAACATCCGCAGACAGCTCCATCAAGAAGCGTTCGATTTCCTGTTTTTCCTTGGCACGCAGCTCACGCAGCTCGTTGTTCGCCTTGACGGATGCCATAGGCTCCACAAACAAGGTCGCACCGGATGCGGAAACATCATGTACCAGACCGGGAATCTGACCGCGGTACTCTGCCTTCACAGGAACCACGTAGCGGCCGTCACGGGTGGTGATGATGGATTCCTGCAGTGCCTTCTGGTTGGAAGGCGAAGATATGATTTTCTGCAGCGCGTCTCTTGCGCGGGCACTTGCCGCGCGAATCTGACGGCGAATAGTTGCCAGCTCGGGACTTGCCGCATCCGCAATTTCATCTTCTCCGATAATGGAGGCCGTGATTTTCTGCTCAAGATGGTTAACGGGACGGAGGGCCGCAAACAGATTGTCCAAAACAGTACGTTCAGACAGGCTGCGGTCGTGCTCCCCATAAGAGCGGATATTTCTGGTGCAGGTCAGCACCTTTGCAATGGCCAGCAGCTCCGTGGTATTCAGCATACCGCCCAAATCTGCACGGGAGGTGCTGTGACGGATATCCTTAATTCCGTAGAAAGAAGGACTGCCCTTGAGCACCATCATCTGCTTAGCTGCAGTAGTCTCCGCCTGACGGCGACGGACATCGCCCTTTTCCAACGCAGGGCGCAGGGCGCGGCACTTTTGTTTCGCCGTCTCGCTGACTGCCTGTGCCGCAAGCATTTCCAGCACAGTGGGCAATTCCAATGTATATAATGATTTTTCGTGTTGTGTGTTCATAATCACAAAATCCTGATCGATTTATAATAATCCAAAGAGGAGAAGCTGCGGTCAAGCTGCATCAGCAGATATTTCTCGCAAATCTCCGAAAATTCCTGTACCGCTTCTCCTGTCAATGTGAAGGAGAATATTTTCTTAGCAGGTGCGAACACCACATGACGCATCGCCGCCAGACAGGCTTCCGAAATGGGTTTTGCACCATAATCTCTGCAGTTTCGGCATTTCAAACCGCCCTGCTCACGGTCAAAGTACAGCTCTCCATCCGATTCTCCGCACTGCATACAGCCGCCAAGCTCGGGGGCATATCCTGCCAGACAGGCAAGGCGCAGCTCAAACACCGCCTTTACCTGCCAATCCTCAGCCAGAGAGTTACTCAGCGCAAACAGGCTGTTCAGTCCCAGCTGCAGCAGCTCGGGGCTTGCCACATCTTCATCTGCCACCGCCTCCAGCACCTGCGCCAGATAGGTCGCCAGTGACAGCTTTTCCAAGTCCGTGCGCAGTCCGCCAAACCCTTCCAGTACCGAGCCTTCCCGCACCTGCCAATGTCCCATACGGGAATACAGGGTTAAATCGGAAAAAGTCAGCTGCTGCGTTGCCGCACTGAATTTACTGGTTTTTCGCAGTGCACCGGGTGCTTTCATGGAAAGCTTTCCTTCCTCGGTCAGCACCGTCAAAATACGGTCAGCCTCTTTATATTTTACTTCTCGAAGCACTAATGCTTTGATGGTTTTGTCCATATATGTACCTCAGAAGCCGCAATGAAGCTCGCAAAGAGCTTCATTGGGAACTCACACCGTCGCCTTGTCGTTTCGCCGCCGTGTAATACAGCCAGCAAATCGGGTCGCCGGTATCACAGAACAGATTCCAAAGCTGTTGTGAATCCATGGGCAAATCCTCCGTGGGAAGTGTCCCACCGTTAGAATGCCCTCAAATTATCTTGTTATGATTCCAATTATTGTTTATTCAGAGTAACCGAAGTTGCGCAGCAGATTATTGGAGTCACGCCAGTTTTCCTTGACCTTGACCCAGGTCTGCAGATATACCTTTGCGCCCATGAAGGTTTCCATGTCTCTGCGAGCCATTTCGCCGATTTTCTTCAGCATGGCACCCTTCTTGCCGATGATGATGCCCTTGTGGCTGTCGCGTTCACAGAAAATGGTAGCTTCCACTTCAATGACGTCATCGGAGTCACGCTGCGCAAAGCGGGTAATTTCCACAGCAGTGCCGTGGGGAATTTCGTGCTGCAGGCAAAGCAGCAGCTTTTCACGGATGAATTCTGCGCAGACCTGACGTTCGGGTTGGTCGGTGACCATATCGTCGGGGAACAGCTGAGGACCGTCGATGGCATGCTTTTTGAATTCCGCAATCAGTTCATCCAATCCCTGCCTCTTGCGAGCGGATACGGGAATGATCGCATCGAAGCTATGCTTTTCGGAGTAAGCGGCAATCACAGCCAGCAGTTCGGGCTTTTCCACGGTGTCAATCTTATTGATAACCAGCACGGAAGGTGCGCGGGTTGCCTTGATTTTTGCAATCAACTGTTCTTCCTGTACGCCCACATTTGCAATGGGTTCTACGACCAGTGCAATCACGTCCACGTCTGCAACGGATTCTTCCACGCACTTGACCATGTAATCGCCCAGACGGTTCTTTGCTCTGTGGAAACCGGGAGTGTCGGTCAGAATAATCTGTGTATCATCCTGATTGAGAATGGCAAAAATGCGGTTTCTGGTAGTCTGGGGCTTGTTGGACACGATGGAAATTTTTTCTCCCACCAGTGCGTTGGTCAGTGTAGACTTGCCTACATTGGGGCGACCTGCAATGGTCACCATTACATTCTTAGTAATCATTTTTTCTCCTTCCGGTCGTCGATTGCCCTCTTTCAGAGCACAATCGAGTTTTGCAGCCTTTTTACGCGCACTCGCTTTGCTCGCACACGAAAAAGGCTGAGCAGTGTTTTTCGCTTCGTACACGCCGGCGCGAAAAACTGTATTTAATCTTCTTTGTGCCGGTCGGCACAAATTCTGCGAAGCTTTTATCTCGTCAAATTCAATTTCTCCATGATTTCATCCTCATGGCGGCGCATCTGCGCCTTTTCTTCACCTTCATCCAGATGGTCATAGCCCAGCAGATGCAGCACACTGTGGACTGCCAGATAGCAGATTTCCCGCTCCTCGCTGTGACCGAATTCCTCTGCCTGCGCTCTGCACTGCTCCAGAGAAATCACCATATCACCCAGTGGGATTCTGCCGCTTGCAGGGTCATATTCGCACATATCCGCATCAAAAGCCTCTGGAATCAGCTGATTCATGGGAAAACTCAGCACATCCGTATGCCTGTCCACGCCCCGCTGCTCACGATTGATTTCGTGGATATGGGAATTGTCGGTGAGCATAATATCCACATGGGTCTTCTCAGTGACCCCCTCATGGTCAAGTGCGGTTTTCACTGCCTTGCGCAGCATCGCGCAAATGCCCTTGGTTTCCTCCTTGGGCAGAGTGCCGTAGATTTCCACTTCATGGCGGGTAAACGCACCAAACAGTTTTTTCAGCATAGCATCCTCACTTCTTTTCGTATCGGTTGCGGTTCATTGCGGGATTGCGATAGGGCTTTCTGCCGCTGACCTCAGAGGGTTCGTCCATAGGCGCAGCCTTTTCATACGCTTCAATGATTTTCTGCACCAGTTCATGACGAACAACATCCGCGCCTGTCAGCTTACAGATGGCAATGTCGTCCACCCCTTCCAGCACCTTCATAGCTTCCTTCAAGCCGGACACCTTGTCCGCAGGCAGGTCAATCTGGGTAACGTCGCCGGTAATGACGATTTTGGAGCCAAAGCCCAGACGGGTCAGGAACATCTTCATCTGTTCTCTGGAGGTGTTCTGCGCTTCGTCAAGAATGATGAAGCTGTCATCCAAAGTACGTCCGCGCATATACGCTA
>JAFQPT010000162.1 GCA_017411665.1 Oscillospiraceae bacterium
GAGGACCGGGATGGACAGACCTCTGGTGCACCAGTTGTCGTGCCAACGGCACAGCTGGGTAGCTACGTCTGGACGAGATAAACGCTGAAGGCATCTAAGCGTGAAACTCCCCCTAAGATAAGATCTCCCATCCGAAAGGAGTAAGAGCTGATGAAGACTACATCGTAGATAGGCCGGAAGTGTAAGTGTGGTAACACATTCAGCTGACCGGTACTAATAGCTCGAGGGCTTGACCTAAACAAGAATTTGTGCAGGCGAATGAGCCTTGAACTCTAACATTCATCTCTGTTCGGTTTTGAAGGTGCAGTTAATTAGTTTGGCCCGTTGGTCAAGCGGTCAAGACGGGAGCCTCTCACGCTCCAATCAGGGGTTCGACTCCCCTACGGGTCACCACTGATAAATTTTATATGCACCTTTAGCTCGGTTGGTAGAGCACCTGACTCTTAATCAGGGTGTCCAGGGTTCGAGTCCCTGAAGGTGTACCAAAAGTTGGTGTTATTAACGGTGAGGGTCCACCCGTTCCCATTCCGAACACGGAAGTTAAGCTCACCTGTGCCGACAATACTTGGCTGGAAGCGGCCCGGGAAGATAGGTCAATGCCAACACTAAGACCACAGTCGTTAGACTGTGGTTTTAGCTTGTCTAAATTTACATATGCACCTTTAGCTCAGTTGGTAGAGCACCTGACTCTTAATCAGGGTGTCCAGGGTTCGAGTCCCTGAAGGTGTACAATACAGTTGGTGCTTTTAACGGTGAGGGTCCACCCGTTCCCATTCCGAACACGGAAGTTAAGCTCACCCGTGCCGACAATACTTGACTGGAAGCGGTCCGGGAAGATAGGTCAGTGCCAACACACAGAAACCCACAGTTGAAAAGCTGTGGGTTTTGTTTTATAGTTAAACTGTAGAAATATTGCGAGTTTGGAGTTTTGGTATATGGATCTGTACGATAAACTTTTGGAAGTCAGTCGCCTGTTCCGAATCGATTATGAATATCTTGGTTATGAAACCATTCAAATGGGGAATGTCAACAAGACCTATAAAGTGAATTTCATGCTGCCGGAAGGGAAGCCTAAGTCTTTCCTTGTGCAGAATGTAAATACATATGCGTTTCGCAACCCCATTGGTCTTATGGAAAATATTGATAAAGTGACCGAACATATTCGCGCAAAAAAGCCGGGTCAGCTTGCTCTGCATTTCCATCATACTGCAGACCGCAAGACCTATGTTGAAGATGGTGAAAATTTCTGGAGAATGACCAATTATGTTCATTCCGTGACCTTTAATACATCTACAGATCATAATATTCTCTGGAATACCGGTAAAGCTTTTGGGGAGTTTCAGAATAATCTGAGCGATTTTGATCCCAGTAATATGATTGAAACGATTCCGGGCTTCCACAATACCAGACAGAGATATGAAAAATTTGCACAGTCTGTTTCAGATGATTTGATGGGTCGTGCGGCACAGGTGCAGGAAGAAATAGATTTCTTAATGTCTGTGAAGGAACGGGCATGTATTCTGACGGATATGCAGCAGGCAGGTAAGCTGCCTTTGCGTGTTACCCATAATGATACCAAAATCAACAATGTTTTGTTTGACCCCGAAACCGGAAACTCTATGATCGTTATTGATTTGGACACGGTTATGCCCGGCGTGATGGGACACGATTTTGGAGATGCCATTCGTTTTGCAGCAAATTATGTTGAGGAAGACTGTCCTGAATGCGAAAAAGCAGGGGTGAATATGGAGGTATTCCGTGCCTTTGCAGATGGTTTCTTGTCTATGACGGTTGACAGTATGACACAGACCGAAATTGATACGCTGGCTTTGAGTTGTTTTTCTATTGCGGCTGAGCTAGCTACTCGATTTTTGGCTGACTATCTGGATGGCGATAAATATTTCAAAATTTCCTATCCAGAACACAATCTGGTACGTACCCGCTGCCAGATTGCGCTGGCAAAGGACATGCTCGATAAGATGGACGAGATGGAACAAATCGTTTGCGAGTGTGTTGCTGCTGCGAAATGTAAGTAAAATTCCAATCCCCTTGACACCGCAAAGGTCAAGGGGATTTTTTGTCAGGGTGGAAAACTCGGTGGAAAAGTGGAAAACTTATGTGAACCGAACCACAATATTTAGTGGGAAATTCATCGAATCATCCAAGAAAATGTGGAATACTTTCCATAACTCCTAATATCATTTTCCACTTTTCATAAAAGTTTTCAACAAAATTATTTACAGAAATCAGCGGTTTTTGTCGTGGGGCTTGCAGACAAAAGATGCCACAAGGCCAAAAAAGACAGCTGCGCAGATTCCCCCTGCCGCAGAGGTGAAGCCTCCTGTGAAAATACCGAGGAAGCCGTCTTTTGCGATTGCTGTCTGCACACCTTTGGCAAGGGTGTTGCCAAAGCCGAGCAGAGGAACGGTAGCACCTGCGCCTGCCCATTTGACAAGGGGCTCATATAGTCCGAAACCACCCAATATAACACCGACGACCACGTATGATGTGAGAATTCGTGCAGGGGTCAGTTTTGTTTGATCAATGAGAATCTGACCAATCAGACAAAGAATCCCTCCCACCAGAAATGCTTTTCCATATTCAAGAATAGTCTCCATTATGCTTTCCCCGCTTTCTTCGCTTCGATTGCAACGGCATGACAGATTCCGGGAATGGACAGACCTTGCTGGGTTGATGTGGCAGACAGTAACGCACCGGTGGCAGAGAACAATACCCGTTTCCATAGTCCCGAATTGAGGTTTCCAAGGATATGACCGCACAGTACCGAGGCAGCGCATCCGCATCCGGATGCACCCGCATGTACGTCCTGTCGGTTTCGGTCAAACATCAGCAGTCCGCAGTCAAAATAACGGTCAGATAAGTCAAATCCGTCTTTTTGAAATTGCTCCAGAATGACACGGTGACCGATTGCGCCCAAATCCCCGGTGAAAATTGCATCATAGTCCATAGGTGAGCGTCCGGTGTCCCGAAAGTGGGCGGATAAGGTATCATATGCAGCAGGTGCCATGGCGGCACCCATATTTGCACCGTCTGTGATGCCTTTGTCCCGAATGATGCCTGTGGTCACGTGGGTGATGGTGGGACCGTTTCCTTGTGCGGTGAGGATTACAGCCCCTGCGCCTGTTACGGTCCATTGCGCGGTAGGAGTACGAACTCCACCATATTCCAGCGGAAAGCGAAATTGACGTTCACTGGAGCAGAAATGGGAGCTGGCGGATGCGCATAGCGTTTTTGCGAACCCACCGTCGATGAGCATTGCGCCAAGGCTCAGGCTTTCAGCCATGGTGGAGCAGGCACCGTATAATCCGAAATAGGGTACGTTGGAATTCCGCATGGCAAAGGCAGACCCTGTGCATTGATTCAATAGGTCGCCGCTGAGGATGTAGTCTAAGGTTTGGGGGATGATGCCTCCCTTGCTGCAGACAAGCTCGAAGCAGTGCCTGTGCATTTCACTCTCGCCTTGTTCCCATGTGGGCTGCCCGAAATAGCTGTCAGTTTCAATGTAATCAAAGGTATCTCTCAGTGGGCCACTGCCTTCTGTTTTTCCCACAACGGATGCCCATGCATGAATGGTTGGCGGGTGTTCCGTTTGGATGGTCTGACGACCCAGTCGCTTTTGTTTCATGGTATATTTCCTCCAATGGAGTTAGTTTTTTCTTTTCAGTGGAAAATATGCAGGTCTGTACATTTGCAACGGAATCGGGTATGATATTTCTACTGACAGAAGGTAAGGTGACAGATATGTATGATATCGTATTGCTGGACGCGGATATGACCATTTGGGATTTTGAGGCATCGGAAAAACTGGCTTTGGCAGATACTGTCCGCCACATGGGTGCGGAGCCTACAGAAGAAGTAACTGCGTTTTATCATAATATCAACAGCGCGCTTTGGAAGGCATTTGATTTGAAGCAGGTAACAAAAGAGGAGCTGTCCTACCGCAGATTTGCGGATTTGCTGGAATTCGTGGGAAAAGACGGAGACCCTCTGGCACTCAACGCGTATTACCAGAAGCAACTGGGTGAACACTCCATTATGCTGCCCGGTGCAGAGGATATGTGCCGCACATTGGCGGAGAAGTGCACCTTGTATATCCTTACGAACGGAATGCATGTGGCGCAGGTTGGCCGATTTGAAAAGTCTCCCATCAAGAAATACATCACGGATATGTTTATCTCCGAGGATATGGGATGTCAGAAGCCCGATAAGGAATACTATGACAAGGTGTTTTCTATCATTGGTTTGGAGGACAAATCCCGTGCTGTTATGGTTGGGGACAGCCTGACCTCCGATATTCGCGGCGGCATCAACGGCGGTGTGGACACGATTTGGTACAATGCCAAAAGAAAGCCCTTTGACCCCGCAATCATGCCGACCTATACGGCGTATACCATGGACGAAATTGTGGAGCGGGTCTTTGCATAAGCACGTTTTATCCACACAGTTTCCCACATTTTCAACAGAGTTTTCCACACCTATGTTCATATGTGGAAAACAAAGGGAGAGAATCAGATGAAAATTACGTTTATTGCCCATAGTGCGTTTCTGGTAGAGCTGGAGCGAAGCACATTGCTGTTTGATTGGACGGGGGAAGTGCCGCTGCCGCAGTTTGACCGCAGCAAGCCCTTGTATGTGTTTGCAAGTCATCATCACGGCGACCACTATACACCCAGAATTTTTTCTCTGGGGATGGAGAATGTAACCTATATTCTGGCGAGTTGTATTCGATTGTCTGCCAAGCGAAAGGCGGGGCTAGGGATTGATGATACAAAGGTCTATCGCTTAAGAGCGGGGATTACACAGCGCATAGATGGCCTGGAAATCTCTACAGTGCGTTCCAACGATGCGGGAGTTGCGTTCACTGTGCGCACAGCCGAGGGCAGTTTCTTCCATGCAGGTGACCTGAACGACTGGTATTGGGCTGAGGAAGCAGTGGAATGGAACGAAATGATTAAGGCAGGCTTTTTGAAATCCCTTGCAGCACTGAAGGGGTTGTCTGTGGATGTGGCGTTTTTACCCCTGGATGGACGGTTGGGAGAGGCGTTTTATTGGGGATTCCACCAATTCATGGAATCCATCGACTGCAAATATGCGTTCCCCATGCATTGTTGGGAGGATTTTTCTGTGATTCCACGCTTGAAACAGCTGTCGGAAAGTCAGCCCTATCGTGCGCGGGTTGCGGACATTATGGAGAACGGACAGACATTTGTATTCTGATTTTGCAAGTTTACATTCATTTAATATGCAGGAAATGCCTCGACACGCATTTGCGTGTCGAGGCATTTGATATATCAGATAATGTGAAAAATTCTAAATATTCCGAAAATTTGGAAAATAATCAATGTTGAAGTAAAATGAGGTAAAAATTTCCCAAAATTGTTCATGAAATTTAGGTTGTTCGTCAAGAAAGGATTTCCACAAAATTTGCAAGTTATGATTGTTTATACTGTCAATTTACGCAGATAGAATTGCGGTGATATAATTAATTTGTATTGAGGAAATATTTAGAACAAGAAAAGAAGGAAAGGTGCAGGACTTTATGGAAAAAAAGAAAAAAGTTAGCTTACCTCTGTTGATCTTTGGTGCAATGGTACTGGGTATTATCGTGGGCGGATGTGCTTCCGTAAATGAAAATGCAGTTGTATTCATCTCTACCTACATTAAGCCCTTTGGCACGATTTTTGTAAATCTGCTGAAGGCAGTTGTTGTTCCTGTTGTTTTAATCAGCATTGTCTGCGGTATGATCAGCATGGAAGACGTGAAGAAGGTTGGCTCTGTCGGCTGGAAAACTCTGGTATACTATATGTGCACGACTGCGGTTGCGATTGTAATCGGTCTGGTTGTTGCAAACCTGTTTAAGGGTGTCTTCCCTGTGCTGGAAACTGCAGATGCTGCGTATGAAGCCAAGAGTGCAAACTTCATGGATACCATTGTAAACATTTTCCCCAGCAATATGTGGTCTGCGTTCTTTAATGCAAATATGCTGCAGGTTATCGTCATTGCGCTGGCATTGGGTGCAGGTATTCTGGTGACCGGTGAAGCAGCAAAGCCTGTTGTGGTTCTGGTAAACAGTCTGAATGAAATCATCATGAATGTGATGATGGGCGTCATCAAGCTGACTCCCATTGGCGTATTTTGCCTGATGGCAGATACCGTTGCGGTCAACGGTCCCCAAATCATCGGCTCTCTGGCAATGGTTCTGGGTGTATGTTACATCGGTTACCTGATTCATCTGCTGGGTGTATATTCTCTTACCATCAAGACTATGGGCGGCATGGCTCCCGGTAAGTTCCTGAGAGGCATGATTCCCGCAATTATCATGGCATTTACCTCTACCTCTTCCGTGGCAACACTGCCTGTGACCATGGACTGCTCCAGACATCTGGGTGCAGACGATGAAATTGCATCCTTCGTTCTGCCTCTGGGCGCAACCATCAACATGGACGGTACCGCAATTTATATGGGCGTTACTTCCGTATTTATTGCATCCTGCTATGGCGTGGATTTGACTCTGGCACAGATGGCGACCATTATTATCACCGCGACTTTGGCCTCCATCGGCACTGCAGGCGTTTCCGGTGCGGGTATGATTATGCTGGCAATGGTATTGGAATCCGTTGGCCTGCCTGTTGCAGGTATCGGTCTGATTGTGGGTGTTGACAAGATTTTTGATATGGGCCGTACCACTTTGAATATCACAGGCGACGCTTCCTGCGCAGTGATTGTTACCAACTGGGAAAAGAAGGCTGCCGCAAAGAAGGCTGCCCAGTAAATTTAGAATCATAAAACCCACAGCAATACATTTGCTGTGGGTTTTTCTTATGGGATGGTGAGCGTATGACAGAGAAAACCTATCAGACCCGATGCGGAACGATTCATTATTGGATTCACATGGAACATCCGAATGATATGACGCTTGTGTTTCTGCCCGGTCTGACGGCGGACCACAGACTGTTTGAAAAACAAATCGAATATTTTAAAGATAAATATAATGTGTTTGTCTGGGATGCTCCGGGGCATTTCAAGTCCTGGCCCTTTGCATTTGAGTTTGATTTGTTTGATAAAGCAAGGTGGCTGCATGAAATAATGGAGCGGGAAGGAATCCAAAAGCTTGTAATTATCGGCCAGTCTATGGGCGGATATGTAGGGCAGGCCTTTGCGGAGCTGTATCCCAACGAGTTGAAAGGATTTATTTCCATTGACTCTGCGCCGCTGCAGAGACGGTATGTGACATGGTGGGAAATTTGGCTGCTGAAGAAGATGGAGCCCGTGTACTATTACTATCCTTGGAAGTCTCTGCTGAAATCGGGCACAAACGGGGTTGCAACCTCCGAATACGGCAGAAAACTGATGCATGAAATCATGATGACCTATGACGGGGATAAAAGACGATACGCACAGCTGTCGGGGCATGGCTTCTGTATGCTGGCGGAAGCTATGGAAAAGGACTTGCCCTATGAAATCAAATGCCCTGCGCTGCTGATTTGCGGTAAAAAGGACAGGGCAGGGTCGTGTATTCGTTATAATAAGGCCTGGCATAAAAATACAGGAATTCCCATTCATTGGATCAAGGGAGCGGGACACAATTCCAATACGGATAAGCCCCAAATCGTGAATCGGCTGATTGAGGAATTTGTAAAGCAACTTTAAGTTGCCAAAATGCAAATGCAGGTTGGTGGAAACAGATAGTCTGAGATGATAAGCTGAAACCGTAAAATATGAAAGGAGCTGTATTTTATGAGTTTCGCAGAAAATTTAAAGCAGGTTCGAAAAGAAAAAGGCCTGTCCCAAGAGGAACTGGCTGAACTTATGGATGTCAGCAGACAGGCTGTTTCCAAATGGGAACAGGGACAGGGCTACCCCGAAGTAGAAAAGCTGCTGCTTTTGTCAAGGGAATTGAATGTATCTCTGGATTATTTGATGTCAGCGGAAATCATATCGGGAAACGAAGGAAAAACCACAAAGATTTCCGGAAAAATCATGATATCCTCTCCGAAAGAGCATGTAGTTACTACCTGTTATAAGGTGATGTCTTCTGGAAAAATGAAGGGCGGAAAGCATAGCCCTAAGTATGCATTATACGGAGTCAGTGAAGGCCCGGCTTCATTTTGGGGAGAGCCCACAACGTTTTTGGGGTGGTATACAGATGAGGAGCTGCTGGGAAAGGAAGTCGAGGAAATTCGGCAGGCAATTACACGAGGCGATTTGGTCTATGAGCTGAAATACAATGCGAAAGTGGAACGAAAATGGTTATCCATAAAAATTGTTGAAGAGAATATATAAAAAATCGGCACCCCGTACGGGGTGCCGATTGGCCGTTTATGGAGTGAATTACTTGCGAGCCTTGATTGCTTCAATCATCATATCGCATACAGAGTCCATATCGCCTACGATACCGTAGTCAGCTACGCCAAAGATCGCTGCTTCGGGATCAGAGTTAACAGCAATAATAACACCTGCGTCCTTCATGCCTGCGGTGTGGTTGATCGCACCGGAAACGCCGAAGGAAACCAGCAGCTTGGGCTTAACAACAACACCGGACTGACCGATCATCTGCTTGAAGGGCAGAATACCACGGTCGAACAGGGGACGGGTGCAGCCCAGCTGGCCGCCCAGCAGGTCAGCCAGTTCCTGGTACTTGGGCAGCTTGTCGGAGCCGGACAGGCCGTTGCCCAGACATACAACTACTTCTTCGGTAGCCAGGTTGATAGCGCCGTCGTCTTCTTCGGGGATGAACTCGATCAGCTTGGTGCGGATCTGTTCCAGGGGGAAGTCAACGGTTTCGTGGATGATTTCGATGTTTTCCTTTTCACCGACGGGTTCGTACTTGAAGGTGCCGGGACGGATGGTGCCGACCTGGGGACGCAGTACGGGAACGGTAATAACAGCCATCATCTTGCCGCCAACAGCGGGTTCGATGAATTCGATATCGCCGGATTCGGGGTTGTAAACAACTTCGATTGCGTCGGAAGTGCAGCCGGTGTTCAGACGAGCAGCGAAACGGGGAGCGAAGTCACGACCGTTGGTGGTGCCGCCTACGAAAACAGCGGAGGGATTGTACTTCTGGCACAGTACGGTAAACAGATTGGTGTAAGCGTCGTTGTTGTAGCGTTCGTAGCCGGTGCCGTGAACGAACATCATCTGGTCGATACCGGTTGCGCGGATCTTTGCCAGTTCGGATTCGGGCAGGCCGTCAACTGCAACTGCTACCAGCAGGTCGCCGGTTACGTCGCACAGCTTTCTTGCTTCGCACAGCAGTTCCAGAGAAACGTTGCTGATCGTGGTGCCATCGTGTTCGATGTATACCCACATATTCTTGTAATCAAACTTAGTCATTTGTGAGTACCTCCTTATACCAGACCCTTGTCAGCCAGGATTTCCATAACCTTGGCGACGTTCTTTTCTACACTGCCTTCGTCCAGAATCATGCCGCCTTCCTGCTTTTCGGGGGGATAGGTGCGGGGAACGATGGTGCCGGAGCCGGGAGCGCCGATCTTGTCGCGTTCCAGACCTTCGATGGTGTCAGCGGTCAGCTTGGTGATAGGTGCGGTACGAGCATACTTCCAACCCTTGAAGTTGGGGATACGGGGCTGGTAGTGAGTCTTTTCAACGGTGAACAGTGCGGGCATCTGAGCTTCCAGAATTTCCATACCGTTTTCCAGTTCGCGTTCTGCGATAACGGTGCCCTTTTCTTCGTTGACTTCCATAATCAGGCTGGTGGAGGAGACCATGGTAGCGCCGAAGCGTTCTGCCAGCTGGGAGCCCATCTGACCGGTAGCGCCGTCCAGAGTTTCCTTACCGCAGATGATCAGGTCGTATTCGCCGAACATCTTTGCGCCCTTGCCGATTACGTAGGAGGTGGACAGAGTGTCAGCGTCCTTGAAAGCGTAGTCGGAGCACAGGATTGCGCGTTCTGCGCCAACTGCGATGCATTCACGCAGAACAGCAGCAGCGTTGTCGGGACCCATGGTGATTGCAGTGATTTCTGCACCATAGGTTTCCTTGATGCGGACAGCAGCTTCCAGAGCGGAGCCGTCCAGGGGGTTCATGATAGCGGGAACGCCGTCACGAATCAAAGACCCGGTTACGGGGTCGATCTTTACCAGGTTCACGTCGGGAACCTGCTTAACACATACCAGAATTTTCAGCATTTTCCGTTACCTCCTCAGATTATACAACAACCTTGCCGGGGTTCAGAATGCCGTTGGGGTCAAATACGTTCTTGATGCCCTTCATCAGACCGTATGCGATGTCACCAACGGATTCCTGCAGGTACTTAACCTTACCGTGGCCTACGCCGTGTTCGCCGGACATGGAGCCGCCGATGCGCTTGCATTCTTCGTAGCAGGCATCCATCAGAGCGTTGTTAGCTGCCCAGAATTCGTCCAGAGTCTTGTCATTGGAGCAGGTGTAGATGTGCAGGTTGCCGTCGCCTGCGTGGCCGAAGTTACGTACGGTCAGACCATACTTTTCGCCCTGTTCACGTACAAACAGTACATAGGGAGCAAACTGGTCGACGGGAACAACAACGTCCAGTTCGTCCATCAGCTTTGCATCGCCTTCGATGGAGGTCAGGAATGCGGAGCGAGCTGCCCATACTTCAGTCTTCAGAGTGGGAGTGTCAACAACCAGAGTGTCGATTGCGTTGTGTTCTTCTGCCAGATTTGCCAGCTTTTCAATGCGAACAGCCATTTCGTCTTAGTCTTCGCCAACCAGAGTGACCAGGATGGAAGCGTCAACATTGCGGCCTGCATACTTTTCGGGGAACAGTGCCTTGCCGGTGAATGCGGTGGAGGAGCGAACGATGTCAGCGTCCATGAATTCGATGGACTGGGGATCCAGGTTTGCGATGCGAATCTTGGGAACGGTTGCTACGCAGTCCTGCAGGTTTTCGAAGATCAGCAGTGCGGTAATCTGCTTGGAGGGCTTGGGAACCATCTTCAGAGTCATCTGAGTGATAACGCCCAGAGTACCTTCGGAGGAAACCATCAGGTGAGTCAGGGAGTAACCGGTGGAGCTCTTGGTTACGGTCTTGCCGATTTCCATGACACGGCCGTCAGCCAGAACAACGGTCAGCTGCAGAACGTAGTCACGGGTAGAGCCGTACTTAACTGCACGCATGCCGCCTGCGTTGGTAGCGATGTTGCCGCCAACGGTAGAGGTCTTGGAGCCGGGGTCGGGGGGATAGTAGAAGCCGTGCTTGTCTACGTCAGCAGCCAGATCCTGCAGCAGAACGCCGGGCTGCAGAGTAACAGCCATGTTTGCCATGTCGTAGGACAGGATCTTGTTCATGCGTGCGGTAGACAGAACCAGACCACCGTGGATGGGAACGGAAGCACCGGTCAGAGAGGTGCCGGAGCCGCGAACGGTTACGGGAATCAGGTTGTCGTTGCAGATCTTCATGATCTTGGAAACTTCTTCGGTGGTTTCTACTTCAACAACAGCTTCGGGGGGGAACTTGCCGTAAATGGGCATTTCGTCGTGGGAATATTCTTCCTTTACAGTTTCACCGTACTGAAAACGCTTTTCGCCTACAACAGCCTTCAGCAGCTCAGCAATTTCAGCGGTGATGGGGTTGAATTTTGCCATGGATTTACCTCCTTATTTCTTGCGAATCCTTCTTTGGCCAAGATTCGCCATTTAGCTTTTCCACCATTATTTTACCAAGTGTGCAACATGAACACAATGAATGATATTTTCTTGTCAACTAAAAAAGAAGGGTGATTTTTGTGCAAAATTACATGCAAAAGAATGAGAATTGTTATTCTTTGTGTCAAATCCAAAGCAATCAATTTTGTTAACCGTAAATTCACAAATGCAAATGGCAAAATCTATTGACGAAACGCTGAAAAAGTGTTATATTAGCACTCGAAAGGAAAGAGTGCCAGCACTTGCTAATGCAAGAGTGCTAAAGCGATTGTATAAACGGCAGGCTTTCCGAAATACTATAAAAGTGAGAGAACGGACGGTACGGCATGAAAATCAGTCAAAGAAAAAAGAAAATACTTGCCGCAGTCGTTGAGCGTTACATCGAAACGGCAGAGCCGGTGGGCAGCAAGGCCCTGGCGCAGAAGGCCGGTCTGGGATGCTCTTCGGCGACCATCCGCAACGAACTGGCGGAGCTTTCCGCTATGGGTTATCTACATCAGCCTCATACTTCTGCAGGACGTGTGCCGACGGTACAGGGCTACAGACTGTATGTGAATGAACTGATGGAACGGCAGCGGCTTTCCGCAGAGGAAACGGAACGTCTGAACAACGAGCTGAGCCGAAGATTGATGGCGCTGGACAATCTGGTGTCGGACATCGGTCAGTTTGCTTCTCAGATTACCGACCTTCCCGCGCTGGCGATTTCCGCTCCGAAGGCCGTGACTGTGGTTCGTTTTGATTTTATATATGTAGACGCAAACACCTTTATTATGGTAGCGCTGCTCAGCGACAACTCTGTGAAGAACAAGCTGGTACGTCTGCCGGTGTCTGTGGAAAAAACCAAAATCGACAAGCTGAGCGTTCTGATGAATGCAAACTTTACGGGGCTGAGAGAAGACCAGATCACGCAGCCGATTATCTCCGCAACAGAGCGGGCTTTGGACGATGTAATGGGTCTGACAGCGGTAGCAGCGTCCTTCACCATTGAGGCGCTGACCCAGGCAGGGCAGTCCGGCAGCTTTGTAGGCGGTCAGAACCGACTGCTGCATCATCCCGAATATCAAGACCCCGATAAAGCACATGCCTTGATGAACTACTTGAATCAGGCACCCATGGAATTCCCCGAGCTGATGAATGGGGAGACGGGAGTCAAAGTCATCGTCGGACCGGAAAATGTGTCCGAAGCACTGCGTGACTCCAGTGTGGTCCTTGCAACCTACGATGCCGGCGGCGGTGTTCGCGGAGTGGTTGGTGTTGTTGGACCCACTCGCATGGACTATGCGACGGTGGCAAGCAAAATGCAGCTGATTGCGCAGAGTATTTCCAATGCCCTGGGAACCGGCGCACTGAAGCCACCTGCAGGAATGCATAATAAACTCATGATCAGAGGAGAAGATAACCGTGAATAATGAAGAACTGAAGACTCCGGAACAGGAAGTTCCCGAAGCACAGGCAGCAGCCGAAGCTGTGGAAGAAACTCCCGTACCCGATACATCTGCTGAGCTGAAGGCAGCTCAGGAACGATATATGAGACTGGCAGCGGAATATGATAACTTCCGCAAGCGCAGCGCACGTGAACGCGATGCCATCTTCAATGATGTGCGCGCAGACACTGTAAAGAAGTTCCTGCCCGTATACGATACCCTGCTGAGAGCGTTGAAGCTGCTGTCTGAAAACGATGCAGAACGCAAGGGCATCGAAATGATTTTGACACAGTTTGAAACTGTGCTGACCAAGCTGGGTGTGACACCCATTGAGGCAGTGGGCATGGAATTTGATCCCGAACTGCATCACGCAGTGATGACCGAGGACAGCGATGACTATGGCGAAAACATCGTCATGGAAGAATTCGAAAAAGGCTTCAAGCTGGGCGATAAGGTGATTCGCTTCAGTGTAGTGAAAGTCGCAAACTAATCTGTATACAATTAACCTTTACCGATATATTTAGGAGGAATTTATTATGGCAAAAATTATTGGCATTGACCTGGGTACCACCAACTCTTGTGTATCCGTTATGGAAGGCGGCGACGCTGTTGTTATCCCCAACGCTGAAGGCGGCCGCACCACTCCCTCTGTAGTAGCATTTAAGAAGGACGGCGAAATTCTGGTCGGTCAGGTAGCAAAGCGTCAGGCAGTTACCAACCCCCAGCGTACCATCTCTTCCATCAAGCGTGAAATGGGCTCTTCCTACCGCGTAACCATCGACGGCAAGAGCTACGCTCCTCAGCAGATTTCCGCATTCGTTCTGCAGAAGCTGAAGGCTGACGCAGAAGCATATCTGGGTGAACCTGTTACCGCAGCGGTTATCACCGTTCCCGCATACTTCACCGACGCACAGCGTCAGGCAACCAAGGACGCAGGCAAGATTGCAGGTCTGGAAGTAAAGCGTATCATCAACGAACCCACCGCAGCTGCTCTGGCATACGGTCTGGACAAGGAAGAAGACCAGAAGATCATGGTATACGACCTGGGCGGCGGTACCTTCGACGTTTCCATTCTGGAAATCGGCGACGGCGTTATCGAAGTTCTGGCAACCGCAGGCAACAACCGTCTGGGCGGCGACGACTTTGACAAGGCAATCGTTGACTATCTGGTAGCAGAATTCAAGAAGAACGAAGGCGTTGACCTGACCAAGGACGAACGTGCAATGGCACGTCTGAAGGACGCTGCCGAAAAGGCAAAGATCAACCTGTCCGGCATGACTTCCGTCAACATCAACGAACCCTACATCACCGTTGCTCCCGGCGGCGATATTATGCATCTGGACATCGACCTGACTCGTGCAAAGTTCAACGAACTGACCCGTCACCTGGTTGATGCAACCGTAGGCCCCGTTCGTCAGGCTCTGTCCGACTCCGGTCTGAAGGCATCTGACCTGAGCAAGGTTCTGCTGGTTGGCGGTTCCACCCGTATCCCCGCAGTTCAGGACAAGGTTAAGGAACTGACCGGTAAGGAACCCTTCAAGGGCATCAACCCCGACGAATGTGTTGCTGACGGCGCTGCAATTCAGGGCGGCGTTCTCGGCGGCGACGTAGAAGGCATCCTGCTGCTGGACGTTACTCCTCTGTCTCTGGGCATCGAAACTCTGGGCGGCGTATGCACCAAGCTGATCGAACGCAACACCACCATCCCCACCAGAAAGAGCCAGGTATTCTCTACCGCAGCTGACAACCAGACTACCGTAGAAATCAACGTTCTGCAGGGTGAACGCGAAATGGCACAGTACAACAAGTCTCTGGGCCGCTTCCATCTGGATGGAATTGCTCCCGCACGCCGCGGTGTTCCTCAGATTGAAGTTACCTTCGATATCGACGCAAACGGCATCGTAAACGTAACCGCTAAGGATTTGGGCACCGGCAAGCAGCAGAATGTTACCATCACTGCTTCCACCAACATGTCCAAGGAAGACATCGACCGTGCAGTTCGTGAAGCAGAAATGTTCGCAGCAGAAGATAAGAAGCGCAAGGAAGAAATTGACATCCGCAACGAAGGCGATGCAATGGCTTACCAGGCAGAAAACACTCTGACCGAAATGGGCGACAAGATCGATCCTATGGATAAGTCCGAACTGGAAAACAAGCTGGCAGCATTGAAGGGCACTCTGTCCGGCAGCGACTTTGCAGCAATCAAGGCAGCAACCGATGATCTGAAGAACACCTTCTACAAGGTCAGCGAAAAGATGTACCAGCAGGCTCAGCAGGGCCAGGGCGGCAACCCCGGTGACATGGGCGGTGGCTTCGGCGGCGGCCAGAACTACGGCGGCGACCAGGGTGGTCAGGACTACTACGACGCTGACTACACCGTAGTCGACTAAAAGTCTTCGATTAAGGGGTGTTTTACACCCCTTAATCGAGTTTTGCAGCCTGCTGCAGCGCACTCGCTCCGCTCGCACGTTTGCAGGCTGAGAAGTATTTTTTCCGTGATATATGCTCCCGGAAAAATAGATTGAAATTTATTTCGCCCATAATTGGGCGAAACTCTGCGAGGCAATGTATAACATAGCCTTTAAAGGGAGGCAACCTGCCTCCCTTTTTTCAAGTGTTTACAAATTATTGCTGCTTGTGGTATGATGCATTGACAAGCGAAAAGAGGTAGTTAACCCGTGGCAGAAAAAAGAGATTATTATGAGGTCCTCGGCGTGCAGAAAACTGCAACCGAAGACGAAATTAAAAAAGCATATAGAAACATGGCCAAGAAGTATCACCCGGACCTGCATCCCGGTGATGCGGAAGCGGAAGCCATGTTTAAGGAAATCAATGAATCCTACGAGGTTCTGTCCGACCCCGACAAGCGCGCGAAATATGACCAGTTCGGTCATGCTGCATTCGACCCCAACGCAGGCTTTGGCGGCGGTGGCGGCTTTGGTGGCTTTGGCGGTGGAATGGATCCCTTTGGTGACATTGGCGATATTCTGGGCAGCATGTTCGGTGGCGGCTTTGGCGGCTTCGGCGGCGGTGCCCGTCAGCAGAACGGTCCCCGCAAGGGCGAAAATGTGCGTGTCAATCTGACCATCGACTTTGAAGAAGCGGTGTTCGGCTGCAAGAAAGAGATTCCGGTCAATATGATTGAAGCGTGTGAGGACTGCCATGGCAGCGGCTGTGCGCCCGGAACTGCGCCCGAAACCTGTCCCGAATGCGGCGGCAGAGGTACTGTGGTAAAGACAGAACGTACCATTTTCGGTATCACCCAAACCTCCAGCCAGTGTCCCCGTTGCAAGGGCAGAGGCAAAATCATCCATACTCCCTGTCCTTCCTGCCGCGGCAACGGCAGAGTGCGTAAGCAGAAGAAGGTCAGCGTCAGCATTCCCGCAGGTATTGACAACGGTCAGACCATTTCCCTGCGCGGTCTGGGCAATGACGGCATCAATGGCGGTGCACCCGGCGATTTGCTGGTAACCGTGACCGTACGTGCACACGCGCTGTTCGAACGTGACGGCAGTTCCATTCTGTTGGACCTGCCCATCAGCTATGCACAGGCTGTTTTGGGTGCGGAAGTCACCATTCCCACTCTGACCGGCAAGGTCAATCTGAACATTCCCGAAGGCACCGAAACCGGTACGGTTTTCCGTCTGAAGGGCAAGGGTGTTCCGTATATGCGCGGCAACGGCAACGGCGACCAGTTCGTGACCGTTACCATCGAAACTCCCAAGAATCTGAACGCGGCTCAGAAGGACGCGCTGCGGAAGTTTGCGGAAGCGATGGACGAACCTGTAGGCAAAAAATACAAGTTCGGCAAGAAAAAGAAGTAAAATGCAGAAAGCCAAGCGATGATTGTCGCTTGGCTTTTCGTTGTCCGGGGGTGCCTTCCTGCTTCAGGAATCGCCTGCAGCGCCTGGTACATCTCATAGGCGCTCTGATATCTCA
>JAFQPT010000163.1 GCA_017411665.1 Oscillospiraceae bacterium
TCGCAGTGCATTCCTAACCTGCATCGAAGCAGACACCAAGCTGATAGACGAAATGGATGTTGTTGTTCCTGTTGACAGAATTGCGGAATTCTTGAATTACACTCATGATGTTGGCACCGAAGAAGGCATCCGAATTCGTTCCTTCGGCCACGCCGGCGATGGCAATCTGCACATTTACACCTGCTCCAACGACTTGGACGAAGCTGAATTTATTGCACGTACCAAGCGCGTTATGGACAAGTGCTATGCAAAGTGCGAAGAAATGAACGGTCAGGTTTCCGGCGAACACGCAATCGGTCATGCAAAGAAAGCATATCTGAAGTCTTCCGTTGGCGACCGCGTATACGGTTTGATGACTGCAATCAAGCAGGTATTTGACCCCAACCTCATCCTCAACCCTGGTAAGGTTTGCACCGATATTTGATAAAGTCCTAATTATCTTTTATTCAACTGTAATTACCAGGTTTCTCCTAACTCGAATTACAATGAATATAGCTTTAATGTGTAATGGAGGAATCACATTATGGTAAAAATCATTAATATGGAACCCCTGAATCCTACTCTGATTAAGATCACCCTGGATGCACCTCACATCGCTAAGAAGGTAAAGGCAGGCCAGTTTGGCATCCTGCGCGTTTCTGAAGATGGCGAACGCTTCCCCCTGACCATTGAAGACTGGGATATCGAAAAGGGTACCATCAGCTTTGTATTCCAGATCGCAGGCGCTTCCACTCAGCTGATGAGCTACAAGAAGCCCGGCGAATACATCGCAGACGTTGTTGGCCCTCTGGGTCACCCCACCGACCTGTCCAACGCAAAGCGTGTTTGTGTTGTTGCAGGTGGTTCCGGCTGCGCAATCGGCTTCCCCGTTATCCGTGAACTGAACAAGATGGGCGTTACCGTTGACGCTGTTATCGGCTTCCGTAACAAGGACCTGGTTGTTCTGGAAAAGGAAATCCGCGCTCTGACCAACGAACTGATCGTTATGACCGACGACGGCTCCTACGCTCGCAAGGGTCTGGTTACCGCAGGTCTGCAGAGCCTGATCGACTCCGGCAAGAAGTACGACAAGGTTATCACCCTGGGCCCCCTGCCCATGATGAAGTTTGTTTGCCAGCTGACCAAGCGCTACGGCATCAAGACTCTGGCTTCCATGAACCCCATCATGATCGACGGCACCGGTATGTGCGGTGGCTGCCGACTGACTGTTGGCGGCGAAACCAAGTTTGCATGTGTTGACGGCCCCGAATCGACGGCCACCTGATCGACTTCGACGAAGCTATGGCTCGTTCCACCAGATATGCTGCACACGAACACAAGCGTCACGAAGAAGCATGCAACCTGTTTAAGAAGGAGGTAGAATAATTATGGCAAATATGTCTATGGTTAAGAATCCCATGCCCAGCCAGGATCCCCTGGTTCGCGGCCGCAACTTTGACGAAGTTGCTCTGGGCTACACCGAAGAACAGGTTAAGAGCGAAGCTGCTCGCTGCCTGAACTGCAAGATTCCTCACTGCCGTAAGGGCTGCCCCGTTAATCTGAACATCCCCGCTTTCATCAAGGCTGCTGAAAAGGGCGACTATGATGAAGCTTACCGTATCATCTCTCTGGACTCCTCTCTGCCCGCAGTTTGCGGTCGTGTATGTCCCCAGGAAAACCAGTGCGAAAAGTTCTGCAACCGCGGTATTAAGGGGGAATCCGTTGCGATCGGTCGTATCGAACGTTTCGTTGCTGACTACCACAATGCAAAGGAAGATGTTGAAATCGTAAAGCCCGAACCCAACGGCCACAAGGTTGCTGTTGTTGGTTCCGGTCCTGCATCTCTGACCTGCGCAGGCGATCTGGCAAAGCGCGGCTATGCAGTTACCATCTTCGAAGCACTGCACACTCCCGGCGGCGTTCTGGTTTACGGTATCCCCGAATTCCGTCTGCCCAAGGCAATCGTTGCTAAGGAAATCGAAGGCCTGAAGAAGCTGGGCGTTGAAATCAAGACCGACTGGGTTGTTGGTAAGGTTATCGACGTAGAAGAACTGCGCAACGAATACGACGCAGTGTTCATCGGCTCCGGCGCAGGTCTGCCTCAGTTCCTGAAGATCCCCGGTGAAAACCTGAAGGGTGTTTACTCTGCAAACGAATTCCTGACCCGTATCAACCTGATGAAGGCATACAAGGAAGACGCAATGACTCCCATTACCCGCCCCAAGAAGGCTGCTATTGTCGGCGGCGGCAACGTAGCAATGGACGCAGCTCGCTGTGCACTGCGACTGGGTGCAGAAGAAGTTTCCATCGTTTACCGTCGTGGTTTCGATGAACTGCCCGCACGTAAGGAAGAAATTCACCACGCACAGGAAGAAGGCATCGTATTCCGTACTCTGCGCGGTCCTCTGGAAATCCAGGGCGACATGAAGACCGGCGTAACCGGCATCAAGTGCCAGGTTATGGAACTGGGCGAACCCGATGAAAAGGGCCGCAGAAAGCCTGTTGCAGTTGAAGGCGAATTCGAAGTTGTAGAAGCTGACGTTGTTATCATCGCAATCGGCACCTCCCCCAACCCCCTGATCCGCCAGACCACCGAAGGCCTGGAATTCAGCAAGAAGGGCGGCATCGTTGCTGACGAAGAAAAGGGCCAGACCTCTCTGGAAAACGTATTTGCAGGCGGCGACGTAGTTACCGGTGCAGCTACCGTTATTCTGGCAATGGGCGCAGGCAAGAAGTCCGCAGCTGCTATTGACGAATACATCAAGAACAAGAAGTAATACAAAAACATAATGATCCTTTCTGTGAGGACAAGAACTAACCGCCAAACCACAGAAAATCCCTGTGGTTTGGCGGTTGGCTTTTTATATTTCTTTAATGTTTCTGCGAGTCAGGCTCTCTGGAAATATTGGTAAATCGTTGGTAAAATCAAGGGCGAAGCATAAAACGCTAAAAAACATAAATCTTGAAACAATTTGAGAAGTTTATCGTGTTAGGCAAATTCTACCATAAAAATTTCCATTTCTCGACTCATAGATTAGCACTATTCGTTTATCTGTAATATACTTTTCCATGTTATAACCTCCATTTTGTTTTGTGGAAGCGTTATATCGAAAGAATCATAATTGGACAAATATACAAAACAAAAAAATCCGCACCTCGGAATTTCTTCCAAGATACGGATTTTTGTTTTAGAGCGGTAACCTAACAGCCAAGCCGCCGCTAAAGAAATAGGTGTTCGCCCAATATTGATTTGGTGACCCGTAGGGGAATCGAACCCCTGTTACCGCCGTGAAAGGGCGGTGTCTTAACCGCTTGACCAACGGGCCTTATTTACTCGCCGAACGGCCATTCGGCGAGATTTTTATGGTAGCGGCACCAAGATTCGAACTAGGGACACCACGGGTATGAACCGTGTGCTCTGGCCAACTGAGCTATACCGCCATAACGCAAGAATTATTATATTCATAAAAGCTTCATTTGTCAACAGCTTTTTTCAAGTTTTCTCAAAAAAAGACCCCATGCAAGGCATGAGGTCTTTTCGATTATCTCTTTGCAGGCAGGATTTCCAGCCAGTAGTTATCGGGGTCAATGATAAAGTAGATGCCCATCTTTTCGTTTTCAAAGCAGATGCAGCCCATTTCTTCGTGATGCTTGTGCGCTGCTTCGTAGTCCTCCACTTCAAATGCCAGATGGAACTCGTTATCTCCCAGATTATAGGGACGATCCCAGTCACGCAGCCATGTCAGTTCCAGCTGATGAGAGCTGCTGCCTCCATCCCCCAGATACACCAGAATAAAGCTGCCGTCCTCAGCTTCCTTGCGGCGTACTTCCACCAAGCCCAGTGCTTCCTTATAGAAAGCCAGAGACTTTTCCAGATCCAGAACATTGAAGTTGTTGTGAACGAATTTGAAATTCATAGAGTGTCCCTCCTGTTTGATTCTTGTATCCAGTTTACCAGACGAACAGAGACAGAGCAATAAAAAAATCCGGAACGCTTTCGCATTCCGGATTTCTGGTGACCCGTAGGGGAATCGAACCCCTGTTACCGCCGTGAAAGGGCGGTGTCTTAACCGCTTGACCAACGGGCCGTATGCGCTCGTCGAAGGCCTTTCGACGAGCTTATTGGTAGCGGCACCAAGATTCGAACTAGGGACACCACGGGTATGAACCGTGTGCTCTGGCCAACTGAGCTATGCCGCCGCAACAGAAATTATTATACATATGACATAGTGTTTTGTCAATACTTTTTCAAAAATTATTCTAATTTTTTACCCTCGAATTTCTCCGAGGGTAATGGCCTTATAAGACGGGCATATATGCCCCGGGATCCACGCTGTTATCGTTCAAGGACATTGCAAAATGCAGATGAGGCGGTTCCCCCGTCTCACACAATGCCGTTTCTCCTACCGCACCGATGGTATCCCCTGCCAGCACACGGTCTCCCACTCTCACAACAGGCTCTGCCTGCAGGTTGGCATAATAACTGACAAGCCCTGCTCCGTGGTCAATGACCACCGTCGTTCCATACAGCACATCGTCATATACATCCGTAACTGTACCTGCAGCTGCACTGCGGACATATTCTCCTGCCTGTGCGGCAATGTCGATGCCGTCATGGGTACGCCAGTCACCCATGGTCACATTATACACCAATCTGTCCATACTGTAAGGAAGCTCCACTTCCCCGATAACCGGCCAGACGTAAGACAGTGTTTCCAAATTTACGGTCTGCACGGACTCGTCCTCAACAGGCACGTAAACCTCCTGCACAGGCTCTTCCACGGGCTCAGGCTCCATAACCTGCGCTACCTCCGGCACTTCTGGGACAATCACCTGCGTGGGTACAGGTACAGGGTCCTTCCATTCAATGACTTCCTGGTGGACATAGGGCGTCAAGGTTGTGTCAGCCAGCGCCTCCGTCTCATCTTCTTCGCTGTTGTTTACCAGCATCCATGCGGAAACCACAATAATAGATACACATAGCATGTGGGATATGTAAAAGCCCTTTCCGCCCAGAAAGCTTTCGGATTCGTTATATTCGTCGTTCATAAGTTCCCTCCTAAAATAAAAAAGGTGTTTACATCGGTTATGATTGCCGATGTAAACACCTTTTATTCATTTAGAAGAGAATCTTCTTCCAATAATTACTTGATGGAGAAGAAAGCGTCGTTGCCGGGGTACTGAGCAACGATATCCAGTTCTTCTTCGATACGCAGCAGCTGGTTGTACTTAGCTACACGGTCGGAGCGGCTGGGAGCACCGGTCTTGATCTGACCTGCGTTGGTAGCAACGGAGATATCAGCGATGGTGGTGTCTTCGGTTTCGCCGGAGCGGTGAGAAACGATAGCGGTCCAGCCTGCACGGTGTGCCATAGCAATAGCGTCCAGAGTTTCGGTCAGAGTGCCGATCTGGTTCAGCTTGATCAGAACAGCATTTGCGCAGCCGAGCTCGATGCCCTTCTTGATGCGCTTGGTGTTGGTAACGAACAGGTCGTCGCCTACCAGCTGTACACGGTCGCCGATACGATCCATCAGCATCTTCCAGCCGGTCCAGTCGTCTTCTGCCATGCCGTCTTCGATGGAAACGATGGGGTACTTGTTAGCGAAGTCTTCCCACATGTCAACCATCTGTTCACGGGTCATAACGGTGCCGCGCTTGGGCAGGTGGTAGCATTCGTCTTCGGGGTTGAACCAGTCTGCAACAGCGCCGTCGATTGCGATCTTGAAGTCTTCGTAGGGCTTGTAGCCTGCAGCTTCCATAGCAGCAACCAGAGCCTTCAGAGCGTCTTCGTCGGATTCCAGGTTGGGAGCGTAGCCGCCTTCGTCGCCAACGCCGTTAGCCTTAACGATCTTCTTCAGAGCGTGGAATACTTCAGCGCACATACGCAGAGCTTCCTTGAAGGAGGTAGCGGAAACGGGCATGACCATGAATTCCTGGATGTCAACGTTGGAACCGGAAGCGTGTGCGCCGCCGTTGAGAACGTTCATCATGGGAACGGGCAGAGTCTTTGCGTTGCAGCCGCCGATGTAGTTGTACAGGCTGGAGCCGGTAGCTTCTGCTGCTGCCTTTGCGCATGCCAGAGAAACGCCCAGAATAGCGTTTGCGCCCAGACGGGACTTGTTTTCGGTGCCGTCGATTTCGATCATCAGGTGGTCGATGTAAGCCTGATCCAGAACGTTCAGGCCAACCAGAGCTTCGCACAGTTCGGTGTTAACGTTTTCAACAGCCTTGGAAACGCCCTTGCCCAGGTAACGGCCCTTGTCGCCGTCACGCAGTTCGCAAGCTTCGTGTACGCCGGTGGATGCGCCGGAGGGAACAGCTGCACGACCTACGGTGCCGTCGTCCAGAGTAACTTCTACTTCAACGGTGGGGTTGCCGCGAGAGTCCAGAATTTCGCGAGCCATTACGTCTACGATTTCAAAATACTGCTTCATAATGTATTGTCTCCTTATTTAAAATTTTATTTATTCAACAATGGGGAGCAGCAGGCTTTCGCCTGTCATTTCCTTGGGAACGGGCAGACCCATCAGTTCCAGCATAGTGGGAGCAATATCGCACAGTCTGCCGGGCTTCAGGATTGCAGTTGCGTTCTTTACCAGGAAAGGTACGGGATTGGTGGTGTGAGCGGTGTTGACCTTGCCGCTTTCGTCAAACATCAGGTCAGCGTTGCCGTGGTCTGCGGTGATGCAGACGATGTAGCCATGCTTGGTGCATGCTTCCACGACCTTACCCACACATGCGTCAACAGTTTCCACTGCCTTGATCGCTGCCTGCATGTCGCCGGTGTGACCGACCATGTCGCAGTTTGCAAAGTTGCAGATGATCATATCGTACTTTTCGGTTGCAATCTGTTCACACAGTGCTTCCTGTACGGGCACAGCACTCATTTCGGGAATGAGGTCATAAGTGGGGAACTGCTTGGGAGAGTCAATGAGAATGCGGTCTTCACCGGGGTATACGGTTTCCACGCCGCCGTTGAAGAAGAATGTGACGTGTGCATACTTTTCGGTTTCTGCAATACGCAGCTGCTTGAGGTTCATGCCTGCTACGTATTCACCCAGAGTGCATTCCAGAGTTTCGGGGGGATATGCAATGGGGCAATCCAGCTTTTCGTCGTACTGCGCGGTGCATACGAAGTTCAAGGGGTAAACAGTCTTCTTTCTTTCGAAGCCGTCGAAATCTGCCAGAGTCAGAGCCCAGGTCATTTCGCGTGCACGGTCGGGACGGAAGTTCATGAAGATGACGCTGTCGCCTTCATTGATGTGGCCCTCGGGGCAGCATACGGTGGGAACGACGAATTCGTCGGTCACGCCTGCTTCGTAGCTGTCTGCGATTGCCTTTACAGCATCGTCAGCCTGTACGCCTTCACCCAGAACCAGCGCATTGTATGCCTGTTCCACACGGTCCCAGCGCTTGTCACGGTCCATTGCGTAAAAGCGGCCGGATACTACACCGATCTTTGCATTGCCCACTGCTTCACAGTGATTCTGCAGCTGCTGTACGAAGTCCTTGCCGGAGGTAGGTGCTACGTCACGGCCGTCCAGGAATGCGTGTACATAAACGGTTTCCAGACCGCGCTGCTTTGCCATATCCATGGCTGCAAAGATGTGTTCAATGTGGCTGTGAACGCCGCCATTGGACATCAGACCCATAATGTGCAGAGCCTTGCCGTTTTCCTTGGCTGCATCCATTGCCTTTGCATATACTTCGTTTTCAAAGAACTTGCCGGACTTGATTTCCTCACTGATTTTGGGCAGAGTCTGGAAAACGACACGACCGGCACCGATGTTGGTGTGGCCAACTTCGGAGTTACCCATCTGACCGTCGGGCAGACCAACGTCCAGACCGGAAGCGGACAGCTGTGTCACGGGGCTGTGAGCCAGCAGAGCATCCATATTGGGGGTATTTGCCATGTAAACAGCATTACCGCCATTGGGGATGCCGATGCCGTAGCCGTCCAGAATGATCAGAGCAATTTTGTTTGCCATTATTCTTCCTCGCAAGCAGCGTTTACGATAACGGAGAAGTCAGCGGGCTTCAGAGATGCACCGCCGATCAGGCCGCCGTCGATATCGGGGCAAGCCAGCAGTTCAGCTGCGTTCTTAGCGTTCATGGAGCCGCCGTACTGGATGACGGTGGAGCGAGCGGTCTTAGCGTCGTACAGCTTACGGATGACTGCGCGGATGTGTTCACAAACTTCCTGTGCCTGCGCAGCGGTAGCGGTCTTGCCGGTGCCGATTGCCCAAACGGGTTCGTAAGCGATGACGCAGCGGCGAACTTCGGCATCGGTCAGACCGTGCAGAACGCCACGTACCTGCAGGCTGATCAGATCCATGGTCAGGCCGCGTTCACGTTCGTCCAGAGTTTCACCAACACAGATGATGGGAGTGATGCCGACTTCCAGCAGCTTCTTTGCCTTTGCGTTTACGATTTCGTCGGTTTCACCGTGGTATGCACGGCGTTCGCTGTGGCCAACGATGCAGTACTTTACACCCAGATCCTTCAACATGTGAGCGGAAACTTCACCGGTGTAAGCGCCCTTGTCGTATACGGAAACGTCCTGTGCACCAACAGCAACGCGAGTGCCGCGGCAAGCCTTTACCATGCCATACAGCAGGGGGAAGGGAACGCACAGTACGGTTTCACAGCTGCGGGACTTGGGCAGCAGGGGCTTCAGTTCGTCCATGAAGTCCTTGGTGCCGGTGTGCAGCATGTTCATCTTCCAGTTGCCTGCTACAACAGGCTTTCTGTACTTCTTATTCATGTTTAATCCTCCAATCTATCTGCAA
>JAFQPT010000164.1 GCA_017411665.1 Oscillospiraceae bacterium
GCAGCTGGGGCTTGGACATGAGCGCACGGCCCATTGCCAGCATCTGCTGTTCACCGCCGGACAAAGTGCCTGCAATCTGCTTGCGGCGTTCCTTCAGTCGGGGGAAGCGCTCGTAAACATCGGCGATGCTGTCTGCGATTTCAATGTTGGGACGGGTGTAGGCACCCATTTCCAGATTTTCCTCAACGGTCATCTGCAGGAATACACGTCTGCCTTCGGGAACGTGTGCCAAACCCTTGTTGACGACCTTGTGCGCGGGGACACTGTCCAACTTTTCGCCCAGAAACTCAACGCTGCCGGTCTTGGAGCGGAGCAGACCGGAAACGGTCTGCAGAATGGTGGACTTGCCTGCGCCGTTTGCACCGATCAGAGTGACAACTTCGCCTTGATGGACTTCGAAGGAAACATCCTTAACCGCGTGGATGCTGCCGTAATATACATTAATATTATCTACCTTCAGCATGTCTTACGCCTCCTTCTTTTTACCCAGATAGGCTTCGATAACTGCGGGGTTTGCCTGAATTTCTTCGGCAGTGCCCTTTGCGATAATCTGACCGAAGTTCAGTACGCAAATGCCTTCGCAGATGTTCATAACCAGACTCATGTCGTGCTCAATCAGCAGAATTGCGATCTGGAACATGTCGCGGATGCGAACGATGTTATCCATCAGTTCTGCGGTTTCGGAGGGGTTCATACCTGCAGCGGGTTCGTCCAGAAGCAGCAGCTTGGGATTGGTTGCCAGTGCGCGGACGATTTCCAAACGGCGCTGTGCGCCGTAGGGCAGGCTGCCTGCCTTCATGTTTGCCATGTCCTGCATATCGAAAATGCTCAGCAGCTCCAGTGCGCGCTCATGAGCAGCCTTTTCCTGAATCCAGTAGTTGGGCAGTCGGAGAATGCCGGAAGCCATAGAGTAGCGGTTTGCGTTGTGCAGACCGACCTTGACGTTGTCTTCTACGCTCATATCATTGAACAGTCGGATGTTCTGGAAGGTACGGGCGATGCCCATGCGGTTGATTTGTGCGGAGTTCTTGCCTGCGGTGTCCATGCCGTCCATGAGGATGGTGCCGCGGGTGGGCTGATAAACCTTGGTCAGCAGGTTAAAGACGGTGGTCTTGCCTGCGCCGTTGGGGCCAATCAGACCTGCGATTTCGGTGCGGCCCAGTGCGATGTTAAAATCGTCAACTGCGCGCAGACCGCCGAAGTCGATACCCAGATGGCTGCATTCCAGAATGGGAGACTTATTTGCGTCGCGTTCGGGGATGATGGAGCGGCTGGGTACCGGAACCATCTTGGGCTTATCGTATTTCTTTGCCATTTACTCCATCTCCTTTCTCTTGGGCAGAATCTTGCCCAGAATATTCTTCACAGCGGGGCTGTTGGTTGCCAGCATAACCAGAATCAGAACGATTGCATATACCAGCATACGCAGGTCAGCAACCTCACGCAGTGCTTCGGGCAGGATGTACAGCACAGCTGCGGCAATGATAGAACCCCAGATGTTGCCCAGACCGCCCAGAACGACGAATACCAGCACCAGAATGGAAGTATTGAAGTCGAACTTGGTTGCCTGCATGGAGGAGTAGTTCAGACCGTACAGTGCACCTGC
>JAFQPT010000165.1 GCA_017411665.1 Oscillospiraceae bacterium
AACGGCTTCCAGCAGTCTGCGGTGAACTTCATCGGGCAGAATGTGGGCGCAGGGCAGTACAAGCGCGTGAACAAGATTCTGGGCATCTGTCTGGGCTGTGTGACGGTGCTGGGTCTGGTTGGCGGTGTGGGCATGTATCTGGCAGGGGAAGTGCTGCTGGGAATTTACATCACCGACTCTCCCGAAGCCATCGCCCACGGCATGACGAGACTGCTGTATGTGGCCAATCCCTACTTCCTGCTGGGCTTGATGGATATCTGTACAGGCGGTCTGCGCGGGCTGGGGGCATCCCTGTCACCCATGATTATCAGCATACTGGGTGTGTGCGGGGTGCGTATCGGCTGGATTTACACGGTATTCCAAATTCCGGAATACCATACCCCCGAATGTCTGTTCGTCTCTTATATCGTCAGCTGGATCGTGACCTTTGTGGCGCAGCTGATTGCCTACCGCATCATCCTCAAAAAGCAGACCCGTTACCTATCGACGGATACATAAAAAAAGACCACCTTTCGGTGGTCTTTTTTGGTTGAGCGAATTATTGTGCCTGTGTGTAGGGTGCGTCAAACACCACGGTTTCCGCATATGCCTGCATGGTGCCCTTGAGACTGTCGTAGCTGTCAGAAAGGGAGGCAAACTGCACCAGCCAGAAGGCATCGGCTGCCTTAAATACGTAGGTGCGGTAGGTGTAGTCATTGCCGTTTGCGGAGTAGCTGTACTCGAAGTACTTCAGATTGCCCTCGGTGACCAGAGGAACATTGCCTGTAAATTGGTTGGCGTTCCACACCAGACCCGCATATTCCTCCGGGGTGCTTGCAGAGGAGAAGTCGGTGTTTTCAAACAGGGTGTACTCTTCCTTCAGCAGGAACACCGCAATGTCATCGGACAGGTAGCAGGTGGTGTAGCCCATGTGTTCCTTTTCGTAGAATTCTTCGGTCAGGGTCAGGTGAATGCCTGCCTTGGCAAATTCCTGAGCAGCGGGAGGTGCGGGCTCTGTTTCGGCAGCGCTGCAGCCTGTCAGCAGCAGTACCAGCGCCAGAAGTATGGGAAATAGCTTGTGTTTCATGTGTTCGGGCTCCTCTCTGAGGGAATACACAATCATTTTACCAAATGCGGATTGCAAATGCAATGGGTGGGGAGAAAATGTGTAGAAATGATACACTCTTGTAATGAAGTGGTGCACAGGTGGAGAAAATATGCGAAATGATGGGAGAAAGCGACAAGGAACAGCTCACATTTTCCACCGTACAAGCGTTACCGTGCTTCCATATAGCGCAAAAAGAACCGTTCGTACGAATTGAAAAACAAGGCACGGCAGTACTCTGCCGTGCCTGTTGCTTTATTGGTTGAGGATGTCCTCGTTGGCGCGAATCATGGCATCGAAGAAGCGTTCCACACAGCTGAGAATCAGATACTTGGGTGCATTTTCTTCCACCAATGCAAAGTCAATGTCGAAGTCCCAGAATACATCTCCTGTAAAGTAGTAGCTGTACATGGGAATCACCACTCTGCCGAAGGAGTCGCGGTACGCCATGAAGGTTTCTCCCTCGGGATTGTGGATGTAATGGTGGACATCGCTTTCCAGCGCTTCAATGGTGGCATTGGGATTGGGCTCGGTCTCCACTTCCAGAGAGTAGACCCCGTTGTAGCCTGTGCCCAGCATGGTCATCAAATCCCCTTCGATTACGGGGGTTTCAATATAGCTGAACGCTCTTACGGGCAGCCCCAGTTGGGTCAGCACGTCTTCCATGGTGTAGCGTGCTGCGTAGGAATTCCAGTGGGTGTCCAGCTTGTAATAAAGCTCTTGCTCATCGCGGTGGGCAATCATGGTGTCGCGTTCATAGCTCGCCATGACTCCTGCCTCCCGCAGCTGAGCGACAATCAGCTCGGTGCGGTTGGTTTCCGCCTGTCGGATGCCGTCGGGCATGCAGTTGTCATAGACGGCGGACTTGTTGGGGCCCACCCACAAAACGAATTGAATATCCCGCTCCTTGCACCAGCTGTCAATGGCGGTGAGCACATTCACATAGTGCGCCACGGTGGCATCGCTGATGTTGGTGCCGGAATAGTCGGGGATGTCGTTGATGTAAAACAGCCAGCCGTCGTCGCCGTCGATGACGTCGGTGTGCTTTGCCTGCAGGGTGTCATACACCACTGCGCTGTAAATGCTCATGAAGGTGCTGCGCAGTCCGATGCGGTCGTCGATGCTGTCGCCGATGGTCTGCATCAGAAGGTTGGGGCCGCCGTGCAGGTTGGGCTCGGCCAGTGTGCGGTTTTCGGACACGGAAATCTGGTCGGGCTTGGTGTTCAGCAGCAGCACGGGCACGGCAATCATCACAATCAGGGCGGCCATCAGAATGAAATCTGCGAGTTTTCTCATAGTGTCTGCCTCCCTTAGAACTGGAAATAAATGAAGGAGTTATAGGTGGAGTTCACCATGAACACCACGCTCACCGCAAACAGCACCACAAGGGCGAGGCTCTGCAGCAGATAGGCCTTGTCGCTGCGTTCGGTGATGCCCTGCAGTGCCTTGGGGCGCGGCAGGGCGATCACCACCGCTGCCGCCAATGCCAGCAGACCGCGGGCATCCAGCAGGTAGCTCAGGTCATAGACGTACATGGGGAAGCCTGCAATGCCGAACATGGCCTTCAGATACAGCACCAGCTCGGTCATGCTGCTTGCGCGGAAGATCGTCCAGCCGATGAGGGTCAGCAGGAAGGTCACCGCCCATTTTACAGGGTCGGGAACGGACTTGTACCACTGCTTGTCCATGATCTGCTTTTCCAGAATGATCAGTGCGCCGTAGTACATGCCCCACAGGATGAAGTGCACGGACGCACCGTGCCACACACCTGTGACGGTCCAGACCACTGCCAGATTGAAAATCTGACGGAGCTTGCCCTTTCGGTTGCCGCCCAGAGGGATGTAGATGTAGTCCTTAAACCACTTACCCAGTGTCATGTGCCAGCGATTCCTGAACTCGGCCACAGACTTGGAGAAGTAGGGATTGTCGAAGTTTTCGGGGAGACGGAAGCCCAGCATTTGACCCAGACCGATGGCCATGTCGGTGTAGCCTGCGAAGTCGTAGTAAATCTGGAAGGTGTAGAAGAAAATGCCCAGCCATGCGGTGGCGGGGGAAATGCCGCCTGTCAGCGCACCGAAAATGATGTCAACGGTGTTGCCGAGAATGTCGGCAATCAGCAC
>JAFQPT010000166.1 GCA_017411665.1 Oscillospiraceae bacterium
ACCCGCTGGTTTCGGGAAAATCTAACCTACGCCATGTCGGTAGGTGACCATGACTTCTATTACTGATTGTTTACGAATGGGGAGAATTGTGATAGAATGATGCTGCTGACACTTGAACAAACAAGAATTAGGAGCGGTTATGGAAGAGATTTTGACAAGCGGTATGCCCATGCTGGGGGTCGCGGTACATCCCGAGGCACTGGAGAAGTTCCGCAAGTTTTATGAATACATGGTGGAAAAGAACAAGGTGATGAACCTGACAGGCATCACCGAGGAAGCGGAAAGTGCCCGTCTGCATTTTCTGGACTGCGTTGCCCTGCTGGCAGCGGAGGATTTTGCGGGCAAGAAGGTCATTGACGTGGGTACAGGTGCAGGCTTTCCCGGTGTGCCACTGAAAATCGCAGAGCCGTCCATGGACATCACCCTGCTGGACTCTCTGGCAAAGCGACTGGTATTTCTGGACGAAGTCATCGAACTGTGCGGTCTGGACAATACCCGCACCATCCATGCCAGAGCGGAGGAAGCACCTGCGGATTTCCGCGAAAGCTTTGATATTGCCACTGCCCGTGCGGTCACCCGGCTGGATGCGCTGGCAGAGCTGTGCCTGCCTTTTGTGAAGAAGGGCGGTGCGTTTGTGGCCATGAAGGGCCCTGCTGCGGCGGAAGAGCTGAAGGAAGCGGAAAAGGCAATCAAGGTGCTGGGCGGCAAGGTGGAAAAAATCCACGAATACACCATCCCCGGCACGGACGTGACCCACACAGCGGTCGTCATTCGCAAGGTGGGGACAACCCCCAAACAGTACCCCAGAAGCTGGGCGAAAATCAAGAAAGCACCCATCAAATAAAACGGAAACACCCCGCGGCATTGCCGTGGGGTGTTTTTTATGCGTTGATGGGTTCGGCTTCCGCACTGCCTGTGAAGCGGTCAAGGAGGCCGTTGAAAAAGTCCAGCAGCTGATTGACCTTGTCCAGCAGCTTGCCGAGATTGTCCGACAGCTTCTCCAGCGTGTCGCCGATGCTGTGGATTTTCTGCTCATAGCTTTTGATGGTATTGCCGAATTTTTCCGCCGTTTCGAAGCTGCGGCACAAATCCATCAGAAATCGGATTTGCTCGTCGTTCATTTCGGGAATATTGTATTCCGCTGCCACGTCGCGGATTTTCTGCTCCAGCTCCTCGTCGGACATAGACTTGATTTCATCGGTGAAATCTAGCAAGCGCTGAAGAATTTTTTTGGTTTTCTGCTTCAGCTCTTCGGAGTCAAACAGCTGCGAGAATACCTTGCTGTCTCGCAGCTTGTCCAGAACATCCTCGAATTCCGTACGATCCATGGCGGAAACAGGAGTGCACAGCAGACAAACTGCCAGCAACAGAGATATGATTCGTTTCATGGTGGAATTGTCCTTTCTGTTTTGCAATATGACGAAAGGCTGTAAAAAAGGTTCCATGCGCATCGCAAGGTTCCTTATCTGTTAAGCCACAGGAAGTCCATGAATTCGGGCACCAGCTTTTCCCAGTCCGCTTCGCAGTGACCGCCGCCTACTTGACAGCGCAGCTTGGCTCTGGCACCACGCTCCCGAAATGCTTCCGCAACAGTGCGATTGCAGTGAAAGGTGTGGCTGCTGCGGTCTTCCGCCCACTCGTTCTGCACACCGTGTGCTTCGCGGGTACCCCAGGACAGATATGCTCTGGTGTCGGGGCTGATGGGACAGGTGTAGAGGTCGTGCATCAAGTCGTCCATGCAGGCACCGATGGCACTGGAGATGCAGGCACCCTTGGAAAACCAGATGTTATGCTTGACGATGCCGTATACCGCCATGAGACCGCCCATGCTGCTGCCGCCGATGGCGGTACATTCACGGAAGGGGTAGGTGCGGTATTCTTTGTCAATCATGGGCTTGATGTCATGGATAATCCATTGGAAGGTCTCTTCCCCCAGACGCTTGGTGTCGGATTCCTTGACCCAGTCGGCGTAATAGGGCAGATATTCGTACAGGCGTTCATAGCCGTCGTGACCGCACTCAATGCCCACGATGATCATTTTTTTGCTCCAGTCCTGCAGAAATTCGAGGAAACCCCAGCTCTTGCCGTAGGTGGCATCCTCGTCGGTGAACAGGTTGTGTCCGTCGAAGAAATACATCACGGGGTAGCGTTCATCGGTTTCGTTGTAATTGTCGGGCAGGTAAATGTGCAGGGGGCGGTTGGTGCCCTTGGGGGGATAGA
>JAFQPT010000167.1 GCA_017411665.1 Oscillospiraceae bacterium
ATCGGAAGCTCAGCCGTATGGAGCAGGACGCGGTGCTTGCGGTGCAGAGCCGACTGTACGGAGCGAAATCTCTGGTGGATACCTGCGTGACGGCGGCGCTGCTGACGGTGGCACTGTGGCCGGGGTCTCCTGCAGCACTGTATCTGGATAAAATCGGCTCCGTGGTGGTGGCGGTGTATCTGGTGTGGTGCGGTATCAAGACTGTTCGGGAAAGCAGACAAGGATAACAGACAAAAGACCGATGCAACGCATCGGTCTTTTTTGCAGTGCAGGGACGATTGCAATCCCGACCCTATTATGATATAACTACGGAGAGGTGAGTACTGTGAAACGATTGCTGATTGCCGTGTTTGCTCTTTTGCTGCTTCTGTCGGCCTGCGGCAAAGAAAATCCCCCTGCCGAGCCGACACCCACCCCTGCGCCGCAGGTGACTGTGCAGCCGACCCATTCGCCGCTGTACCTTCCCGATGTTGCCGTAGAGGATGTCATCGATTACTTTCATGAGGTTTGTCTGGACAGTGAATTTGTGTATGGAGGCGATCCCAGTATTCTGCAGAAGTGGGGCGCGCCCATATTCTATACCATTGAGGGGGCATATACCGATGAGGATATTGCGACCCTGACAGCATTCGAAGAGTGGCTCAATGATGTGGAGGGCTTCCCCGGCATTTCCCGTACGGAGGATATGACAGAGCGAAACCTGCGCATCTGCTTCTGTACGCAGCAGGAAATGGTTACGCTGATGGGAGAGGACTTTGCAACGATGGATGGCGGCGTGACCTTTTGGTATGAGGACAACATCATTTACGATGCGGAGATTTGTGTGCGGAAGGATTTGGACCAACATGTGCGCAATTCCGTCATTCTGGAGGAGCTTTATAACGGACTGGGCCCTGTTCAGGACACAAGCCTTCGCTCCGACAGCCTCATTTATCAGGAGTATTCCACCCCTCAATGGATGAGCCCTGTGGATGAGCTGATCCTCCGTCTGCTGTACCACCCCGAGCTGCAGCCGGGTATGGACGCATGGCAGTGCGAGCAGGTCATCAGATGCCTGTATTACTGAGCAAACAGAAAAGCACCATCGTAATCGATGGTGCTTTTCTGTTTTAATGCTCAAAATTTAAATTATCCGTATTGTACTTGCCCTGGTAGCCGATAATCAAACCGCCTACCTCTGCATAGTAGCTGCACAGTGCGGTGGTGGGCTCGATGGTGGAGCGGCAGTCGGGGTACTTGCGCTGGAGCATTTCCTTCAGCTCCAGTGCCGCGCCGCTGTTGTAGCAGTGGGCAATGCGTACCTGTGCACCGTTATAGAGACCTCGCAGCTCCATCTGCTCCATGAGGGTCTGCAGCGCCTTCTTTTCTCCGCGGGGCTTCAAGGTGGGATTCAGCTGACCGCCCACTGCGTCCCCTGCCACGCGGATGCCCAGTGCGGTGGCGATTTTTGCCACAGCGGGATTGACTCTGCCGTTGCGTGCCAGATTGGTCATGGACTGCAGGCAGAACAGGGTGTGGCAGTGGTTGTGGAAATCCAGCACGCCGTCGCGGATTTCTTCAAAGCTGAGGCCCTGCTCGATGAGCTCGCGGGTCTTTTCAATAATCATGGCAGACTCGGGGCCTGCGCTGAGGCTGTCGAATACGTATGCCTTGCGGTCGGGGTGCTCTTCCATGTAATCATTGCAGGCCTGCAGAGCAGCGTTGTAGCTGCCGGACAGGTTTTTGGAGATGGTGACGCAGAAGATATTTTCCGCATCCTCGAAGGCATCCAGCCATTCCTGTACGTTGGGGCAGGAGGAGCCGGACTTGCCCTTGTGCTTTTTCAAATGGTCGATCATGCCTGCCAGATCCAGATTGGCATCGTCGATATATTCTTTTTCTCCAACCACGATTTTCAGAGGTACGCTGCTGAAGGGCAGTCTGTCCAGCTGCATAAGGTTGGAGGAAGAGTCGGATACGATTTTAAATTTCATGAGAAGAACTCCTTTTACGTAAAGTTCAGTTTTACTGATTTGATTGTACGCGGCGAACGGAAAAAAAGTCAATCAACGGGCAGGGGAGTGCCTCTACAGGCGGTAGAAAGGGCAAAATGGATGAGATTTGTCATCCTGAACAGAACGAATGTGGAGTGAAGGATCTCAAAACTAAGGACAGAGTGAAGTCCGAACCTATGTTTGAGAGTCTTAGCCGATGCCAATCGGTAAAGGCATCGGCAGACCCTCGCTTTTTATGCGAGGGCCCGCTTCACAGTGTTCCCTCAGAATGACAGACATTGTCGGTAGATTCAATCATAGAAAATGCCTCCCCTTTTATAGGGGAGGCACTTGTATATCAGGCTGTTATTTACTTTGCTGCGATATCTCTTGCTACGTGTACGCCGCTTGCGGATGCATGGGACAGAGAGTGGGTGATGCCGCTGCCGTCGCCGATGATATAGAGGCCCTTATGGCGGGACTGGAGGTTTTCGTCCACGTCCACCTCCATATTGTAGAATTTGACCTCTACGC
>JAFQPT010000168.1 GCA_017411665.1 Oscillospiraceae bacterium
AAAAATAGCATACGATAGAAATGAATTGCCCCTTCAGTTTCAGGCAATGATGGATCAAAAACAAAAAGATGTATTCTATCATCGTAACCCATATGTTGAGATAACGACTGTAAGTGATGATGATGAATTTCTTAAAAGAGTTAGTCTCCCGTTTTAACGACCAAATAGGAGGTCAAACCCATGCCCATCACCGATACCACCGAAAAGTGCTTTGAATCCGACATCGAGGCGGCCTTCCTCTCCCCGGCGGGAGGGTATGAGAAGGGCGCGGACCGGTACGACGCGAAGGCGGGGCTGTATGTGGACACCCTGATCGACTTCGTGCGGCGCACCCAGCCCAAGGCCTGGGCGCGTTTCGAGGGCGCGAACGCGGTCGACCCCGTGGGCAAGTTCGTGCTGGCGCTGAACAACGCCATCGACATGGACGGCCTGGTGTCGGTGCTGCGCCACGGCTTCAAGCATCGGGGCATAGCCTTCCGCGTGTGCTACTTCAAGCCCGAATCCTCCCTGAACCAGACGGCGGCGGCGCAGTATGCCCGCAATCACGTCGCCTGCTATCGCCAGTGGCTCTACAGCGCCGACACAAAAAAGAGCGTGGACATGGTGCTTGTCCTGAACGGTATCCCCGTTTTTGCCTTTGAGCTGAAAAACCAGTACACAGGCCAGACCGTGGACAACGCCAAAACGCAATGGATGTATGACCGTGACCCGCGCGAAGTCTGCTTCCAGTTCAACAAGCGCATTCTGGGCTACTTTGCTGTTGACCATACGGAAGTCTGGATGACCACCCAGCTTGCAGGCAAGGACACCTACTTCCTGCCGTTCAACCAAGGCAGCAACGGCGCAGGCCGTGACGGCGGCAAGGGCAATCCTCCGAATCCCAATGGTTATCCTACTGCGTATCTCTGGGAAGAGGTATTCCAGAAGGACAGCATGATGGACATTCTGCAGAAGTTCATCCATCTGCAGGTCACAGAGGAAAAGAAGCTGCAGCCTGACGGAATGGAAAAGGTTATCAGGAAGAAGCGCCTGATATTCCCGCGCTACCACCAGCTTGACGTTGTGCGGAAACTGATTGCTCATGCTTCCGAGAACGGCGCAGGCCATAACTACCTTATCCAGCACTCTGCTGGCTCTGGCAAATCCAATTCCATTGCATGGACGGCCTATCGTCTGGCCTCCCTGCATGACAAGGATAATAACGCCATCTTCTCCAGTGTCGTTGTTGTGACCGACAGAACGGTACTGGATGCACAGCTGCAGGAGACCATTTCTGGCTTTGACCATACGCTGGGCGCGGTTGAGACCATCGGTGAAGACAAGAACAGCCGTGACCTGCGGGATGCTATTAACGCTGGCGTTCGCATCATCGTGACCACGCTGCAGAAGTTCCCCGTCATCTATCAGGAGGTGGACGCCGCCAGGGGCCGCAACTATGCCGTCATCGTGGACGAAGCCCACTCCTCCCAGACGGGCACTTCGGCCCTGAAGCTGAAGGCCGCCCTGGCCGACACGGAGGACGC
>JAFQPT010000012.1 GCA_017411665.1 Oscillospiraceae bacterium
CACTGTCCCGCGGGAGAGAACACTGACCTTCTTCGGCAGGGTGTTTCTGTCTCCCGCACAGTTTCTTCCTTCGACATTTGCACTCACTCTCTCCTCCCTGAGTGAATCCAGGGAGGAGTACACCTTCTTGTACCCTCCTTTGAGTGCCTTGGCAACCTCGTTAATGTAGGCAGGCTCAGCCACCTCCACCGGAGAAGTGTTCCGTGCAGGATTTGCACGCCATCCTTCAAACAGATAGTCCTTAAAGAACTCCTGCTTTGTCTCCTCAAAGATAAGAGTCACCCGCACAATCTTGCGGATTCTGCCGAACTCGTTTCTGGCAGAGAACATCTGTACCAGAACCGACTCCCGGAGCTCTTCCGAACGTCCTATCCACTCACGCTTCAGTTCCATTAGAACATCCCTCCAACACCATCCGCATCCATCCTACAGTTAACACTGCTGCGAGCGGTGGTCTTCGATGCCCTCATAGAGGAAGAAATAAGGGAGAATAAGGGGGCGCGTTTCAGGCACCACCCAAAGAGTCTGCGGTCGATTGGGGTGTAGGCAGCACGGAAAAGCCTGTTTCCTGCGGATTTCTGCCAGATGCGGTCGTTCATGTTCCAGACGAGCTTCACGAATTTGTGTTTTGTCATGCCGTCTCCGCTGAAAGACGGAGAGAGTATGATTTACGGCTGACGGGAATCCGGACGCGAGCGGACGCGAGCGGGAGGATTATTTCCGGCAGACGAAAATCTTACCTCTCCGGATTTCAGAGGCATGAGACAAAACACGAGTGAAGCGAGTGGAACATGAACAGGCCGCGGAAGTCAGAAGCAGGACAGGCTTGACGGATGCTAAAATCCCCAAAAGAGACCGCAGACGGGCGGTGTCAGAAGCTTTGCCCCCATACGACTGCATATGAGATATCAGGGCATTGCCGGATAGCAGATACCGGAGAAGAAAGGAAGGATAGAGAACGAATCCTGCAAAAGAGAACACAGAAAATGAGTTATAAGATATGGAGGTGATACCGGCCGTCACGAACAGGTTACCAGTCTGTTCAACCGGTCATTCTCCAAGCGGATCTTACAGGAAATAATTAGTCGTCAGATGATATAATCATTTGTCTGGAAACCCCAGATAGGAAAAAGAAGAGAAAAGAGAGATGGAGAGAGAATAGAGGGATGGGGAATAGTATGATAGTTCTCTACAGCAGATTGGAAAAGAGCGCATCTGCATCTGCATAGGTCTTTACATTCGGATCTTTTGCAATCCTCCTTGCTTCCTGCATGGCTGAGACTGTTTCCGGATTTGGTGTTTCCAGGCGCAGGTCGAAGGGGAAGCCGTTATTTCTCACCAGACTGTGGAGGAAGACGTTGACAGCTCCGGAAAGCGGTATTCCCAGGCTACTGCAGATTGCTTCAGCTTTATCTTTGGTTTCCGTATCAACACGAATGCTGAGAGTTGCTGTTTTTGTCATGGTTTTGTATATACTTGTATATTGTTTGTATTACATATATACTTGCTTGTACTGCAACCAGGTGCAGAAATTGTGAGAGATTTCTCTCTCACTTCTTTCTCAGGAGTTTTTGCCACTCCCGGATTTCTCCGTAAAACATTCCGATGACAAGAGTCCAGAAGATTACAAAGTCCATGACTTTTCGTCCCCGCTCTGTTTCCCCGTCATCTTCTATGAAGAAGTCTGTCAGAACCTCTTCCAGACGGTTTTTCAGCGGGAGAATTACTGTCTGGTTATGCAGTTCTGCCTTCTCCCGCAGTGTCAGCCGCTCTTCACGGGGAGTGAGAAGGATGGTTTTTTCCATCAGGCATCACCTCCGGCAGGCATTCCCGGTTTGGTATCTGTTCCCGCCTCCCTCTGCCGGAACTCTTCCAGATGCTGCACATGGAGCAGAACCTCTTCGAGGATTTTTGCTTTGTCCGGAAGATTTGCCCGGAGAACTGCCGCCGCCACTTCCATTTCATCCGTGGAACTCAGACGTACTCCGGCATCCTTTGCTGCTTCCAGAGAGTTGGTAAATCCATACTCGAAGATAATCCGGTTACAGTCTCCCTCATATCCGCAGGCAAACTCTGTCTGTCTTTCCATATCATCCCAGATATAGATATAGCCGTCTCCTTCTTTGAGCCAGTCGGAAACAACCAGATTCAGCGCATCAGATACAGTTTTTCCTTCGGCAGTCAAACCACGGATATCAGACAGAATATCTGCCTTATTCTCATCAACATACGTCTCAACCGCATCGAAAAGGATGTCTTCCAGGATGCCTTCCATCTTTGTCATCAGGCATCACCTCCTGCTTTTTCGTCCATATCCACGATACGGGCTATCCGTTCTGCGAAGCTCTCACTCGGGTTTTTCTTTTCCTCCTCTGTGAGCGGATGAAAGATTCCCTGCGGATTTACCCCAAGCCTGCTGTGTCTGCAGGCGTCTTTTCTGACCATGCGTTCACATTCGAGCCGCTGACTGTTTCCGAAGTTGATGAGCAGTCCGCTGTCGATTTTGCCTGCCGAGAGGTAAAACTGCAGTTGTCTTCTGTGTATTGCATAGAGTCTGGTGACTGCTTTGAGTTCCAGGATGATTTTGCGGTCAACGACGATGTCAGCACAGTATCCGTGATTCAGCGTCTCTCCTTTGTAGGTGATGATGATAGGAACCTGCCGTTCTGCAGTGTATCCTGCCTGGTTGAGTTCCCAGATTAAAGCGCGTTCATATGCGGATTCAAGCATGCAGAATCCGAGTTCCTTCCATACCTTCATGGCGAGTCCGGCAATCCGGTACTCGTCACTCGCACGTCCTTCGTCCGTGCTCAGCCATCGAGTCGCTTTGCGCCTCTCAGCACTACCTTCAACTAATTCATTTCGTGTCATGATAAACACAAGCGAGGCAGAACGGCACAAAGATGATATTGCTGACGGGATTGGAGCGAGGATGCGGATGCAGACGAGCGAGAAGACCGGCGGCATTATCTTCTTTGGGCTGAATCAATCCCCGGAATGATATTCATGAAGTTTTTGAAAATACCGGGCGCTATACGACCTCTCGCTGCCTCCGCTAATGGCGTCGGCCAACTGCCCGTCCTTCGAGACGTGCAGAGACGCGAGAGAAATCAACGGTCTATGAAATGATGGTGAATCCCGAAAACTTCCAATTTCTCTCGCGTCCCGGACGGCTCGATTAGGCAGCGGAGCTGCCGCAAGAGCCGTCAGCGAGAGGTCGTATAGGACGGTGACTTTGCAGAAATGAAGAAAAAAAGAGAAGTGAAGCTTGTCCAAGACAAAACTCTCCCGCCCCATCAGAAGATATTAGCTGTTTGATGGAGAATTATATTTGGCGTTCTTGTTTCGGCAAAGTATTTTACCCCTGCAGCACCCTATATCTTATGTTGATATTTAATGAGGTTCGCAGGTATTTTGCGGCCTTGAACGAGCGACCTGACATGTCGTGAGTTCTATCAAAATGACGGGGGCGGGGCATTCAAACCCCAAACCACCTATCATCTCTGTTTTGTAATTTTCATGGAGTAAAGACACTTTCGTACACCATTGATTTCGCGTCTCTCGCACAGTGGTTTGGAAAAAAGAAATAAAAAAAGAGAAAAGAAGTGAAGCTCCTCTCTGAGAAAAAACCTATGAGATTTTCACCTTCCGGGAGATGAACTTCAGAAGTTCCCATACCGGAACTTCCCGAATCTTCGCCGCCATTTTCAGAATCGCAATCTGATATGCAGGACTGATTACGGGAATAGAATCCTCATCTTCTTCCAAAGCCTCTTTTTCAATCACCAGAATTGTTCTTTCAACAGCTTCTTCTGTCAGATTCTCATATCCTACAGAAATAAGGTGAATAACTCCTAAGCGGAAGAGGAGTTCATCCTCCCGCATTAAAGAGTCAAGCATCCTGAAACCATCAGAATCAGACACATACATTACAAAAAAACAATTTGATGTAGAAATGAATTAATCTAATAATAAGCATATAATAAAACTATGATAATTGATTCCTTATATGTACCAGAAAACTGTCTTCAGTTAGAAAGTTTTTCTGCACACGTACTTTGGAATAAGAAAAAAAATGTAATCATTTCAATAGATGTCCCAGAAAAATTAGTGCTTGAAACACTTTACAATGCAGCAGAATCCAGAAACAACAATGTTGAAGGTAATAGAATAACTCTCTCTGAATTTAATGTAAATGGATATCTTGGGCTTGTATTCCGGTCTGAAAAATATCAAACACCCAAAGTTATTGAGAATATTACATTTACCATAACATCAGATGGAGAGAGTGAAACATACAATAAAGAAATCCTGTTATTCCGTCAAGATATATCCTTAGTCTCTATCCCCAAAGAGATAGTTCTCGACACATCAACAAAGATTAAAAGTACCAATAAAATCATCCTGCAAAACATTGGTGAAGGTGGAGCAAAAATAGTTGTCCAGATTGATGAAGATTCATCCCCATCTGTATCCTTACAACCCCCAGAACACTATCAAGAGTTTTTGTATGAATTTCGACAATCACTTGATAAACATTACTCTGATTTAGGTGATGATTATCCAGAGTACCAAACTGAAATTGAGCAATTTAGAAAGCTAATTTCTTACACTGGAATTTTCGATTCTAAAGTTAAAGAGAAACTTGTTACATTAGTAGATAAACTTGAGAAAATATTTGAAAAAAATAATGACTTTCTCAATTCATTTATGTATACAGTAGTTCAATCATATCTTGAAAATTTCAATATAATTGCAAATATTGAGCAATTTAGTAATTATATTAATAGTGTAAACACGGGCAATATCATAATAGAAAATGCATTAGACCACATATTACTATCAAGTAACATTCAAACTATTAGACTAAAACTAAAGATAACGGATGTGGCTAATAATGATTATCCAGATTTAGTTCTTGACCCAATCAAGATCAAATCACACAACGAAGTGCATCTCCCCCTTTATGCACTATTTGACTTTAAAACCAATAATACCAAATCTAATAATAAAAGAACGGAGGGAAGATAATATGGTTATCTCAAATGTACTATCACAAGCAGCTGTTATCTCAAAAGCCACTGAAGCAGTTAATAATATCTTATCTATCTCTGGAAATATTCATAAGTCACTTGCTAGTCAATGTAAGGTAGAAGGACATGAATTAATTGTTTCCTGTCAGGATGGGATGCAACATAATACAATGGTATTGGATGTGGGTCATAAATTTATAAATGGGAAATTGAATGTCAAGATTGGTAGGACTGGGCCACAAAGAATTCGCTTAGTATCTATGTATGGTGAAGACTACACTGATGCTATCACAAAGACAGATACAGGTTTTGTAATAAATACTAAAGATATCGCAGGTGATGGTCTCTATTCTCTAAGATTTGATCATCCTATTGATACTGAAAAATTTATAGATGCATTTGTTGATATAAGAAAAGCAAAAGAATCCCCAGGCGATGAAAAAAATGAGTATTGGATGCATGCTGAACTTAAATGTCCTGAAGTACTTAAGATGAAATATAATCGAGTAGAGATTCAGAACATAGATTTCACAGTCAATGTGGGAGTAAGCAGTGATATAAAAAGTATAATTCCACAGACCTTTGAAAATGAACTCGCTGATTCATTGGCAGTATTACGTGAAAAGAATCCCCACGAAATAACGAAAAGAGCCATGAAGCTAGCATATACAAAACGTGAAAGAGGGAACAAAAAAGATGATGTAATTACTGTCCTTAGCTCACTCCAAAGGATGTTTGAGGCAAGAAACTTTGGTCATTATATTTCTGTTGAAAAAGATTTCATGTATTTTAACTGTTATCGTGGAATGGAGAATTATGGAAATGTACCCTACCCCACATGGCCACTCTCGATGAGTGTGATTTCAAGAACAGATTTAGATTTGAATAAGTGTGCCGCTGATGGAACAGTGATTTACAAAAAGAAAGATTTCCTTGAAGAAATTAGAAAAATAGTGAATAAATAGACATAGTTCCAATGTTTTGCTAAGAATACCCTGTGAATGAAAAAAGAAGTGATGTTCCATTGAACATCATTCCCTATGCTATTTTCACCTTCCGGGAGATGAACTTCAGAAGTTCCCATACCGGAACTTCCCGAATCTTCGCCGCCATTTCCAGAATTGCAATCTGATATGCAGGACTGATTACGGGAATAGAATCCTCATCTTCCTCCAAAGCCTCTTTTTCAATCACCTCAATAGTCCGTCGCACGTCTCTCTGAACCGTGCTCCCGGCTTTCGCTCGATTTATGCGCCTGTTTGGGTGTGAGTGTGTTTGGTTTATGCGTTTGGGATAAGTGGAAATGCAACGCGGCAGGGGCATGATTTAGTGTTTGGCTTTGTTTAGCGTGCCCGCCGGGGCGACTGCTAATCGCGTCGCCCTATTCCGGCGGGGCAATCTTTTTTGTTGAGTTCCAGAGTCTTCTGCTTTTGTAGTTCTGGTGGGTTGATGCTCTTTTAGTGGTTTTC
>JAFQPT010000169.1 GCA_017411665.1 Oscillospiraceae bacterium
GCCCCTTCCGCACCCGCTGCGCATATGCATGCGACAAGTGCGCGGAAAGCATGCCCGAATTCCGTGAAGTCAAGCCCGGTCACTTCGTGGCTTGCCACAGAGTAGACGAGATTAACTGATAAAAGCCTTCTCCTTGGGGAGAAGGTGGCACGGCGTAAGCCGTGACGGATGTGGGGAAGGAAAGAAACATCACCCCACATCAGTCAGCTGCGCTGACAGCTTCTCCCCTCAAGGGGAGAAGCCATGTTTCCCGTTCAACCACACCAAACAAACCGTTGAGATTTTGTGAAATATCAAAAAATCAACAAAATAGTATTGAAATCATATGATTTTAGTGCTATATTACCCGTGTTTTCAATTGCTGAGTATGGGCTTTTGGTTTCGCTCATGCGGCTTTGAATAATACCTTTTGAAAGGAACGAATAAAATGAAGAAGACTCTGGCTATGCTGCTGGCTCTGGTTATGATGCTGAGCCTGGTAGCTTGCGGCGGCGGCTCCGACAAGGATACCGTTGACGTCAACTCTCTGTCCGTATGTCTGGCTTCCGAACCCGACACCCTGGATCCCGCGCTGAACTCCGCTCTGGACGGCGCTACCATGATCCTGCACCTGTTCTCCGGTCTGACCACTTGGGCACAGGATGACAACGGCAATCTGGTAATCAAGGCTGACTGTGCTGAAGATCTGGTTGACCCCGTTGTTAACGAAGACGGCACCGTTACCTACACCTACACCCTGAAGGAAGGCCTGACCTGGTCCGACGGCGAAGCTCTGACCGCAGGCGACTTCGAATTCGCATGGAAGCGCGCTGCTGCTTCCGACCTGGGCTCCGACTACGGCTACATGTTTGACGTCGTTGTTGGCTACCCCGACAACCTGGCTGTTACCGCTCTGGACGACCGCACTCTGGAAGTCACTCTGGCTACCAACGTTGCTTACTGGAACGAACTGATGGCATTCCCCACCTACATGCCCGTACGTGAAGACGTTGTTGCTGACGAAGCTTGGGCAACCGATCCCTCCACCTACGTATCCAACGGTATGTACACCATGACCGGTTGGGAACATGACTCCGTCATCACTCTGACCAAGAACGAACACTACCACAATGCTGCTGAAGTTCTGATGCCCGAACTGAAGTGCTACCTGTCCGACGATGCAAACAACATGCTGACCAACTTCCAGAACGGCGACTGGCTGATGATCGACGACGTTCCCGTTGAAGAAATCCCCAACCTGAAGGAAAACTCCGACGGTCAGTACCAGGTTGCTTCTCAGATCGGTACTTACTATGTTTGCTGGAACGTAAACAAGTCCCTGCTGCCCGCTACCTCTACTCTGACCGGCGTTGAAGCTGAAAAGGCAAACGCAGAAATCCGTCAGGCTATGGGTCTGCTGCTGGACCGCAACCACATCACCGCTAACATCTCCCGCGCAGGCGAAGTTCCCGCATGTGGCTTCGTTGGCATGGGCATGATGAACCCCGATGGCACCGACTTCTACAAGACCTCCAACTCTCTGGAAGACGACTTTGACGGCTACTACGACGTAAACGACGTTGAAGGCAACTATGCAAAGGCTATCGAAATTCTGAAGAAGTACTACACTTACGACGAATCCACCATGCAGTTCACCGACATCCCCGCTATGGAATACCTGTACAACACCGCTGACAACCACAAGGCTATCGGCGAATACCTGCAGGCAGCATACGCAGGCGTTGGTCTGAACATGCAGCTGGTAAACCAGGAATGGAACACCTTCCTGAACACCCGTAAGGACGGTCAGTTCAACGTAGCACGTAACGGCTGGGTTGCTGACTACTCCGACCCCATCTGCTTCCTGGATATGTGGATCTCCGCTTCCGGTAACAACGACGTTCAGTTTGGTAAGGACGCTCACGCTGAACTGGCAATGTACAATCTGGACCTGACCGGTCTGGGCTTCGACATCAAGGTTGAAAACGGCACCTGGGCAGAAACCTACGACGTTCTGATTGCTACCATCAAGGCTACCACCGATAACGAACTGCGTTACGAAATGATGCACATGGCTGAAGATATGCTGATGGAAACCGGCGCTCTGACCCCCATCTACTACTACACCGATCCCTACATGATCTCTAACGATGTAGAAGGCTTCTTCACCAACCCCCTGGGCTACAAGTACTTCTCCGGCTGCACCATCGTTGCTGAATAATTTGAAACCACGTTTGCATCTGTAAACGAAATTATTCGCCTATAGAAGTGAGAATCCCCACTCCATATGGAGTGGGGATTTTTTTGTGATTGCAGGCATTTCAGCAGAAATGCCCTATCGGCTGTCGGCAACGCAAGCTTCAAGGGAAACCAGCCATGGCCGTTGGCCCTCGTCGCAATCATAGATTGCTCCGCTCTTTGGCTACAAACATGCCACAGGCATGTTTGCTTAACGCGTCGAGCCCTTGAGAACCCTTCCTTCACTAAGTGCAATGCAGGAGGGGGAGGATTATTTTTTGTGCCCCCTCCTTCGTGTAGTGCGATGAAGGTCTTATTTTGGTTTTGATCGTACTCCTTCTCCAAGTGCGGTGGAAGAATGGGTGCGGAGGTTGTCGGATGATTGTCGATATCTGTCATTCTGAGCGAAGCGGGCCCTCGCATAACAAGCGAGGGTCTGCCGATGGCTCTACCTTATAACATCGGCTAAGAATCTCAAAGTCAAGGACAGCGTGTA
>JAFQPT010000170.1 GCA_017411665.1 Oscillospiraceae bacterium
AGGGAGGCCTGCTGACTCCGCTTCCTGAGGTTTCATCCGCTCAGCTGCTGGATGAATCCAACTTGAAGCAGATGATGGATCTGGCTGACCGTGTCATCCAATTGGATGACAGTATCCGCAGACTGTCTGCGGAAGAAATTGTTAAGCACACGGATATCGTAGCATTGAGTCCCTGGGCTGATTTGGATTTGCCTTTGGACTGTGCCGGTACGGAAACCTCTGCACTGGTGCTGGGCACTTTGCCCGCAACCGTGGATTTCGCGCAGGCATCTTCTGCTTTGGCAGAGGCTACCGAACGTGCGGAGCTGTTTGCAGTCAGCAGCGAAAAGAACCTGAACTACATGGCTCTGGTTTGCTATCGTGAAGATCTGGAGGCTGCGCAGCTTGCGCTTCGTCCTCTGGGATTTGCGGCGGTGAACTTCACCGACTATAAGGGAACTGCTGCAGAAAATATCAAGGCTGCAGAAGCTGCACTGGTTGAAATTGCCGCCGAAAAGGAAGGCTGTGCAAAGGCAATCGTGGATCTGGCTCAGTATCGCAGTGATCTGAAGCTGTGTGCGGATACTGTGGCTACCAAGGTAGCAAGAGCGGAAGCGAGCTCTCGTTTGATGTGCACCGACAGCGTGTCTGTGCTGGAAGGCTGGGTGCCTGCTGAAAACGAAGAGATGATGGCTTCTGTTTTGGAACGGTTTGACTGTGCATGGTCTACGGAAGATCCTACAGAAGAGGATTATCCCGTAGTTCCCGTTAAACTGAAGAACGGCATCTTCTCCAGATGCCTGAACGCCGTTACCGAAATGTATAGCTTGCCTGCATACAACGGTATCGACCCCAACCCCTATATGGCTCCGTTCTTCATCTTCTTCTATGGTATGATGATGGCCGATATGGGTTACGGAATTTTGATGGTTCTGGCAACTGCAGTCATGCTGAAGGTGAAGAAACCCAACGGCATGCTGAAGCATTTCTGTGAACTGTTCTTTATGTGTGGTATTGCCACCATTGCATGGGGCGCAGTCACGGGCGGCTTCTTCGGGGATGCACCCTTGCAGGTCGCAAAGATTTTGAACCCTGACACTACATGGACAGGTCTTCCTTATTTGATCAGTCCTCTGGAAGACACCGTCACGATCCTGATCGGTGCGGTGGCACTGGGCTTTGTTCATATCTTGACCGGTATGGCAATCGGCTTTGTCTACAATATTAAGACAAAGAATTATCTGGCAGCACTCAATGACCAGTTTACCTGGTGGGTGATTTTTGCCGGTATCGGCTGCGTTGTACTGGGCATGGGTCCTGCGGTTTTGATTGCCGGCGGCGTACTGCTGGTAATGGGCTGCTTCCTTGCAGGCGAGGGTATCGGCAAGATTACCGGCATCTTCGGTGCACTTTATAATAATGTTACCGGTTACTTCGGGGACCTGCTCAGCTATGCCCGTCTGATGGCGCTGATGTTGGCAGGCAGTGTTATTGCACAGGTATTTAATACCATCGGTGCAATTCCCGGCAACCTTATCATTTTCCTGCTGATTTCTATTGTCGGCAATGCTTTGAACTTGGGTTTGAATCTGTTGGGCTGCTTCGTCCATGACTTGCGTCTGCAGTGTCTCGAGTTCTTCGGTAAGTTCTATATGGATGGCGGTATTGCATTCCGTCCTCTTGAAATGAAAACAAAGTATGTAAATGTCTCTAAATAATAAGGAGGATTAATCATGGGATTTTTTGAAGCTTTTGGTGGTATGGCTCTGGGTTTCCTGGGCGCAGGTCTGGCAGCAGCACTGTGCTGCATTGGTTCCGCAAAGGGTACCGGCATTGCCGGTGAAGCAGGCACCGGTCTGCTGTGCGAAGACCCCAACTCTTTTGGTAAGGTTCTGATTCTGCAGGTTATTCCCGGCACTCAGGGTCTGTATGGTCTGGTTGTTTGGTTCTTTGCTTGCTTCCAGATGGGTATGCTGGACGGCACCGCTATCAACATGACCGTTATGGAAGGTCTGCAGTACTTCGTAGCTTGCCTGCCCATCGCAATCGGCGGCATGCTGTCTGCATTCGCACAGGGCCGCGTAGCAGCAGGTTCCATCAACATTCTGGCAAAGCAGCCCGACCACTGGTCCAAGGGCATGGTTCTGTGCATTACCGTTGAATTCTACGCAATTCTGTCCCTGCTGGCTTCCATGCTGATGATCCTGAACATCTAAGCGGTTTTCCCACAGTCTTAATTAAAAGAAAGGGAAGCGCTTATGAAGGGTATTGAAAAAATCACAGCCCGCATTGCGGCAGACGCAGAAGCAGCCAACAGCGCAGTACGCGAAGAGTCTGCAAAGCGCATTGCCGAAATCCGCGCTGAATATGAAAAGAAGGCACAGGAGCAGTCCGCTGCCATCCTTCGCGCAGGCGAAAGAGAAGCACAGCAGATGGCATCCCGTGTGGAAAGAACCGCTCAGTTGGATGCAAAGAGACAGCTGCTTGGCGTCAAGCAGGAAATGGTTTCCGAAGCATTTGAGCTGGCAAAGAGCAAGTTTGCTCAGATGCCTCAGGCAGAATATGTTGCATTCCTGTCCCGCGGTATCGTTGCTGCATGCAGCGGTGACGGTCAGCTGGTACTGAATGCAAAAGACAAGGCAGCCTACGGCGCACAGCTGGAAGCTTTGGTCAATGTTCTGCTCAAGGGCAAAGGCAGCATTACTGTTGCAGAGGAAACTGCTGATATTATCGGTGGCTTTATTCTCAAGCAGGGCAATGTTGAAGTAAACGGCACAGTTGACATTTTGCTGGAACTGATCCGCGGTGAACTCGCTGCTCAGGTGGCACAGGTGCTCTTTGAAGGCTGATATCACGCCTGTGGGGCACAAAATAACCCCGGCGAGGAGGTAAGAAATTGTCAAAAGTAAAAGATACAGCTTACCTGGCACTTACCGCCATGCTGCGGGCCAGAGAAGCAAAAATGTTGGATCGTGACAGAATGGACCGTATGCTCAATGCGGCAACCTATGCGGATGCTGCAAAGCTGCTGGTAGACTGCGGATATGAAGATATGTCCGGTCTGGATGCCAAGCTGCTGGATGCGGTTCTGGGTGCACGGAAACAGGGGATTTTTGAAGAAATCTATCGAATGTCTCCCGAGAAGGAAATGGTTGACATTTTCCGACTCAGATATGATTACCATAACGCAAAAGTTGTGATTAAGTCTGCGGGCGTCGGTGTCAGCGGGGAACACTTGTTTTCCGATGTGGGCCGTGTGACCGGCGAAAAGATTGCGGAAGCATGTGCGGAGGAACAGTACAGAGATATTCCGGAAGCACTGGCAAAGGCAATCAAAGAAGCCAAGGTGATGCTGGCAAAGACCGGCAACCCCCAGATGGCAGACTTTATTCTTGACCGCGCTTACTTTGCGGAAATGATCGACCTGGCCAAAAAGCAGGATGATACATTCCTGATGGGCTATGTGAAGATTATGATCGATGCCGCAAATCTGCGTACCGCTGTCAGAACCGTTCGCATGAACAAGGGCCAGGATTTCCTGCTGCAGGCACTGATTGCAGGCGGCAACGTATCTCCCGAAAAGCTGGCACAGGCCGCTGTGGGCGATGGCTTGGCAGGTCTGTTCACCGCTACCGTACTGTATAATGCTGCGGTTGCGGGCAGTGAAGCAATGAAGGGCGGTTCCATGACAAAATTCGAACTGGCATGTGACAATGCAGTGACCGCGTATCTCGGCAAGGCAAAGCTGATCAGCTTCGGCTGCCAGCCTGTTGTCAAGTATCTGGCACTGGTGGAAGCGGAAATCACCGCTGTCCGTATGCTTCTGTCCGGCAAGATGGCAGGCATTGCTCCTAATGTCATTCGGGAAAGGCTGCGTGATTTAGATGCTTAAAATTGCAGTTATCGGCGGTCGTGAAACCGTAATGGGCTTCAAGGCCCTGGGTTTGGACGTTTTCCCCGTGGAAACCGATGCTCAGGCAAAGGAAACCCTGCGTACTTTGACCCGTTCCACTGAAGACACTTATGCTATTATCTATTTGGAAGAAACACTGGCAGTGACTTTGGAGAACGAAATTCAGAAATTTATGGATAAACCCACTCCGGCGATCATTCTGATCCCCGGTCGCGAGGGCTCTCTGGGACTTGCACAGGCTGCACTGCGTGCATCTGTGGAACGCGCAGTCGGCTCCGATATCCTTTAATGAAGGAAGGTAAATGAATGAGCGGAACAATCGTGAAAGTATCCGGCCCGCTGGTCGTTGCAAGCGGCATGAGCGATGCAAACGTTGCTGACATCGTTCGTGTTGGCGAGCAGCGTCTGGTTGGCGAAATCCTGAATATGACCGGCGACAGCGCTTCTATTCAGGTATATGAAGAAACTTCCGGCATCGGTCCCGGCGCAAAGGTAGAGGCTATGGGTATGCCTCTGTCTGTAGAACTGGGCCCCGGTATGATTGAAAATATCTATGACGGTATCCAGCGTCCTCTGCCCGAAATGAAGGCAATGTCCGGCGATACCATTGCAAGAGGTATTGACGTTCCTGCGCTGAACCGCACCAAGGTTTGGGAATTCGTTCCCGTTGCCAAGGTTGGCGATCAGGTTGTTGCAGGTGACGTTCTGGGCACCGTTCAGGAAACCAGTGCAATTCTGCACAAAATCATGGTTCCTCATCGTATTTCCGGTGAAGTTGTCAGAATTGAAGCAGGCAACTTTACCGTTGCTGACACCGTTGCGGTCGTTAAGGATGCGAAGGGTGTAGAACATGAACTGAACATGATTCAGCGCTGGCCCGTACGTATTGCAAGACCCTACTCCAAGAAGTTTACTCCCGCACGCCCCATGAACTCCGGTCAGCGTATCATCGATACTCTGTTCCCCATTGCTAAGGGCGGTACTGCAGCTGTTCCCGGTCCTTTCGGTTCCGGCAAGACCGTTGTACAGCACCAGCTGGCAAAGTGGTCTGACGTTGACCTGGTTGTTTACATTGGCTGCGGCGAACGCGGCAACGAAATGACCGACGTTCTGATGGAATTCCCCGAACTGAATGACCCCAGAAACGGCGAACCTCTGATGAAGAGAACCATTCTGATTGCAAACACTTCCGACATGCCCGTAGCAGCGCGTGAAGCTTCCATCTACACCGGTATCACCATCGCGGAATACTTCCGTGACATGGGCTATGACGTAGCGGTTCTGGCTGACTCCACTTCCCGCTGGGCAGAAGCTCTGCGTGAAATGTCCGGTCGTCTGGAAGAAATGCCCGGTGAAGAAGGTTATCCCGCATACCTGGCATCCCGTATCGCACAGTTCTACG
>JAFQPT010000171.1 GCA_017411665.1 Oscillospiraceae bacterium
GGGACTGAGCAAATTCTTCCCTGCCTCCGCCGTCACATTGGGCGCAGACATAGTCGTACAATCTCTCCACAAGACTCTGCCCTCTCTGACCCAGACCGCCATGCTGCACCTGTGCACCGACAGGGTCAGCGAAGAGGACATCAGCTTCCGTCTGTCTGTGTATCAGACCTCAAGCCCCTCTTATCTGCTGATGGCATCCATCGACAGCTGTGTGCAGCTGCTGAAAGCACAGAAAGAGACACTGTTTACACAGTGGAAGGAAAACATTAAGCAGTTTCATTTCAGTTTCTCTCCCAAGCGCTTAACGCTGCCCGTCTCCCGAATCGGATATTGCGACCCCTCCAAGATTCTGATTTCCACCGCAGGTACCTCCCTCACAGGCCCTCAACTGGCACAGTTGCTGCGGGAGCAGTATCAAATCGAAACGGAAATGTCCACCGCCGACACCGTCCTTTGTATGACAGGCATGGGCGACACCGAAGCCGATATGGTACGTCTGGCAAATGCACTCAATGAAATCGACCGTACGATTCGGAAGGATGCTGTTGTGTGTCATACTTCCCTGCCTTTGCCCAAGCAGGCTCTGCCCATTTACATTGCAGCAAAGGAAGAGACCGTATTTGTTCCTCTTTCCGAAGCCGTCAACCGAATTGCAGGCGATTTTCTATGGGCCTATCCCCCCGGCATTCCTCTGGTGGTGCCCGGTGAGATCATCACTGCGGAGCTGGTTGACTATATCAATTCCGCCAACGAAAACGGTGTTGACATCTCAGGTCCCAAGGGTGCTCCCGACGGCATGTTACGTGTGCTGAAAAAGGGTTGACGAAACAGAGCGTATGATATATACTATTTATACTATTTTTTGAAAGATGAGGGATTCCACATGAGCAGAATCAAGACCATCGAAACTCGCGATCTGAACAAGAGCGCTGTTAACGGCGGCTGCGGCGAATGCCAGACTTCCTGCCAGTCCGCATGCAAGACCTCTTGCGGCGTTGCTAACCAGAAGTGCGAAAACAACGAAAAGTAATTTCAATTTTACTGTTTCTATGAAAACCTCTTGTTCGTTGGAACAAGAGGTTTTTCTATGAATAATCAAACGAGGAGACCAACATGATTCATCAGTACAAGCTGGGCGGTCTGAACATCGTCATCGACGTCAACTCCGGTGCTGTGCACGTAGTGGACGAAGTGGCATACGACATCATCGCCCTGTATGAAAATACCTCTGCAGACGACATTGTAGCAGCTATGCTGGAAAAGTACAGCCACCTGCCCGATGTAAACGAAGCAGAAATCAGAGAATGCATCGAAGACATTGAAGCACTGAAGGCCGCAGGTAAGCTGTTTTCCGAAGACAACTTCTCCCGTCTGGCAGGCAAGATGAAGCAGGGCAACATCATCAAGGCAATCTGCCTGCACGTTGCGCACGCATGCAATCTGCGCTGCGAATACTGCTTTGCCGCACAGGGCGAATATCACGGTGAAAAGGCTCTGATGAGCTTTGAAGTAGGCAAGCAGGCACTGGAATTCCTGATTGCAAACAGCGGCAGCCGCCACAATCTGGAAGTGGACTTCTTCGGCGGTGAACCTCTGGTGAACTGGGAGGTCTGCAAGCAGCTGGTTGAATACGCACGCAAGCGCGAAAAGGAAGCAA
>JAFQPT010000172.1 GCA_017411665.1 Oscillospiraceae bacterium
CATTACTGCGATAAAGTCAACGAATTAGGTTTGACTTTTACAGAGTGAATGGTAAAATAATTGTGAACGGAGGTGACGCGTATCAGACCGATTGCTCATTTGAAAACCATCACACGGCACAAATGGTATGTGTTGCAATATTGCTTCCGTGCAGGACTGTACAAGCAGGGTCTGCTGCACGACCTCTCCAAATTCAGTCCCATTGAATTCATGGTAGGGGCAAAGTACTATCAAGGCGACCACAGTCCCAACGACGAAGAACGCCGTGAAAAAGGCTACAGCTCCGCATGGCTTCACCACAAGGGCCGCAACCGCCACCACCTGGAATACTGGATTGACTACCAAAAACAGCCCGACGGCACGGTCCGTCTGGCAGGAATGCATATGCCCGACCGCTACGTGGTGGAAATGTTCTGCGACCGACTGGCAGCTTCCCGCGTCTATCGAGGGAAAAATTTCGATACTGCCGCTCCGTACGAATACTATATGCGCGGCAAAGATGCCACACTGCTGCACCCGGAATCCGCTGCTCTGTTAGAGACGCTGCTGCTGAAGCTGAAGGATGAAGGTGAGGATGCTGTTTTCGTCTATATCCGCAAAGAAGTTTTGAAAAAAGAAAAATAATGCCTTCCTACCTCTTGTTCTTACGAACAAATGACGATATATTTTTATAGTTGTATATCCGATATTATAAGATAAAGGAGTCGTTGTTATGCCTATTACCGGCGATACTCTGTTTTTTATTGTTGAAATTCTCGGCACCATCGCATTTGCCATTTCCGGCGCAATGATTGGCATTGATCGTAAGCTGGACGTATTCGGTGTCATCATCATGGGCTGCCTGACTGCCTGCGGCGGCGGTATTCTCCGCGACATGATTCTCGGTCAGACCCCTCCCCAGTCCTTCATCAACCCCGTTTATCTGACCAGTGCTGCTGTCTCCAGTGTGATGGTATTCGTATACACCAAATATCGCCATAAGCGCATCACCGACCCCCACAATCTGGGTTCTCTGACACTGGATTTTGATATGCCTCTGAACATCATCGACGCAGCCGGTCTGGGTATCTTCTCCGTCATCGGTGTACAGAACACCGTCAACGCAGGCTATGGTGACAACATGTTCTTCTGCGTATTTCTGGGTGCATGCACAGGTGTCGGCGGCGGTATGCTCCGTGACATGATGAGCAATGCCACTCCCGCAATTTTCCGCAAGCACATTTACGCAATCGCATCTATCATCGGTGCCATTGTGTACTATCTGCTCATGGATCTCAACCGCGGTGTTGCAATCGTAGTTGCAGTGGTTCTGGTTACCGTCCTGCGCGTGCTGGCAACCGTCTATCGCTGGTCTCTGCCCAAAATCGAATGGGTTCAGAACGAGCAGTAATATAAAAACAACAAATGGGAACAATGTCTATCCGACATCGTTCCCATTTTCTATAATTGACAGTAATTTTTCTCCATGATAAAATATAGTGATAAAGTTTGAGCTTAAACGAAAGGAGAACTCCCGAATGAAGTACCGTTTTGAGAACGCATCTGTATACACTGCAGGTAAGTTCGAGGATAAGTGTTTCCATTTCGAATCCGACTCCGTTGTCGGTGAAAGTGTTTTTTCTCATCGCTATGTTGTGTTGCCCGGTTTCTGTGATGTTCACGTTCATTTCAGACAGCCGGGTTTTTCTTATAAGGAAACCATCGAAACCGGCTGCAAGGCAGCTGCCCGCGGCGGGTTCACCGATGTCTGCACCATGCCCAATCTGAAGCCCGTGCCCGATACCATGGAGCACCTGCAGCAGCAGCTGGACATCATCGCAGCCGATGCCACCATCGGGGTGCATCCCTATGCTTCCATCACCCTGGAAGAAAAGGGCGAAGCTCTGGTAGATTTGGCCTCCATGGCAGACTGCGTATGCGGCTACTCCGACGACGGCAGAGGGGTACAGTCTGATGACATGATGCGCGCAGCTATGATTGAAGCCAAGAAGCTGGGCAAACTCATTGCCGCTCACTGTGAAATCAATGAGCTGCTCCGCGGAGGCTACATCCACGACGGTGTCTACGCACTGGAGCACGGCCACAGAGGCATCTGCTCCGAAAGCGAATGGGGACAGATTGTCCGTGATATTGAGCTGGTCAAGGAAACCGGCTGCAAGTACCACGTCTGTCATATTTCCACCAAGGAAAGCGTGGACGTCATCCGCAAGGCAAAAGCAGAAGGTGTGGATATCACCTGCGAAACCGGACCCCACTATCTGGTTTTCTGCGACGAAGACCTGCAGGAAGACGGCAGATTCAAGATGAATCCCCCTCTGCGCAGCAGAGAGGACATGCAGGCACTGATTGAAGGCATCGTAGACGGTACCATCGACATGATTGCCACAGACCATGCTCCTCACAGCGCGGAAGAAAAAGGCCGCGGTCTGGAAAAGAGCGCCATGGGCGTTGTGGGTCTGGAAACCTCCTTCCCCGCATGCTACACCTATCTGGTCAAGCCCGGCATCATTACCATGGAAAAGCTCATAGAACTGATGAGCACCAATCCCAGAGCAAGATTCGACCTGCCTATGGGTAATGACTTCTCCGTATGGGATTTGGAGGCAGAATATATCGTTGACCCCGCAGACTTTCTGTCTATGGGTAAAGCTACTCCCTTCACCGGCACTAAGCTGTTTGGCAAGTGTGTCATGACCGTCTGTGACGGCAACATCGTATATCTGGACAAGGAGGCACTGAAATGAAGCAGAGCATGTTCATGATTCTGGAAAATGAAGAGCTGGCTCCCGATGTGCATCAGCTGATTCTGGAGGGTGACACCTCCGCCATCAAGTGCGCAGGTCAGTTTGTAGACCTGAAGCTGGACGGACATTTCCTCCGTCGCCCCTTCTCCATCTGTGACTGGAGCGAATCCACTCTGACCGTTGTCTACCGCACCGTAGGCAAGGGCACCGCAGAGCTGGCGGAATATGCCCCCGGCAAAATGATTGAGTTGCTGACCGGTCTGGGCAACGGCTTTGATACCACCGTATCCGGTGACAAGCCCCTGCTGGTTGCAGGCGGCAGTGGCGTACCCATGATGTACGCTCTGGCAAAGAAGCTGGTAGCCGAAGGCAAGCAGGTCTCCGCTGTACTGGGCTACCGCACCGCATCCGACGTATTTCTGGCACGTGCCATTGAAATGCTGGGCGTAGACGTCACCATCACCACCGAAGACGGCTCCATGGGTGTCAAAGGCTTCGTCACCGACGCCATGAAGGACATGGAGTACACCTACTTCTATACCTGCGGTCCCGAGGCCATGTTCAAGGCCATCGACAGCATCGCAACCACTTCCGGTCAGTTCAGCTTTGAAGCACGCATGGGCTGCGGCTACGGCGCCTGCATGGGCTGCACCATGGAAACCAAAAACGGTTACAAGCGCGTCTGCAAGGATGGCCCCGTACTGGTAAGGGAGGAACTGATATGGTAAACATGAAAACCACACTGTGCGGCATTGAACTGGATAACCCCGTCATTCCCGCCAGCGGCACCTTCGGCTACGGCTATGAATTTGCAGAGCTGTACGATATCAACTGTCTGGGCACCCTGTCCATGAAGGGCAGCACCCGTGACCCTCGCTTCGGCAATCCCACCCCGCGCATCGCGGAGTGCGCCGCCGGCATGCTCAATGCCGTAGGCCTGCAGAACCCGGGCGTGGAAAAGGTCATCTCCGAAGAACTGCCGAAGCTGAAGGAATGCTTCCACAAGC
>JAFQPT010000173.1 GCA_017411665.1 Oscillospiraceae bacterium
ATCAGCAACAAAGTACGCGATTCGAAACGGTTCACCTCAATCCTGTCAATTTGTGCGCACCGTTTTGCTGTGCGTCCATCGTTACGCAGTTTTGCGGATTTCCGTGTCTGTGCTGTTTTTGTTAAAAAATGCCCCTCTTTGCAAAGAGGGGCATTTTTATTTGAAAAGATGTTCAATGACTGTGGCTGTGTATTGGTTCAAGGCATCAACATCCAATGCGGGACGATAATATTCCTCCAGCTTGTCATGATAATGCTTTGCCAAAGAAAGCTGCGCATATGCGGCGTCTAACAGCTGCTGCTTCAGCTTTTGGTTTTGCCTATGTTCCGCTTTCTCTTCAATTTCAACATGTGAATCCAGATGAATGGTACGGGCGAGTCCTTTGTATTGCGACGCAATCTGCGGTACTGCAAAACCAAGCCGTAGACTCGGGAAAAGAATTGCTTCGGTATGCTCGGGAGAGAGGGGATTCGGACATTCTATATAATAAACACCGCGATTGTTTGCTTCGCAAAGGAGCTCTTCAAAGTATAGTCTTTCTAAGCCGAGACCGGATTCTACAACGCATATACGGTCGCATAGTGTATGCAAAGTGTCGGCAAGAATGTGGTTGCCGATATATGAAATTGCGCTTAGAAAGCGTTTTGTGGGCCGATGGCTTGTGTTTTCAATGTTACTGAGTTCCTTTTTGGCTTTTGCCCGTGCTCGGGTACGAATCCGTTCTTCCCCATCATTCGGAATACGTGAGAGAATGGTTTGTAAACTGCCTGCAGCGTGCAAATACATATATGCTTTTTGATAGTAAAATCGATAAGCGGCAGTAAGATGTTTGATTTTTTCTTGATTTTCGTAGAGATTATCAAGCTGACAGAACTGACCGAGATTGATGTAATTTCCGTCGATTCCAAAATGCTTAGGTTCCAGAATGTGTGGTGCGGTACCGTCAGCCCAGCCGACGTGGAGGGAAGGGATGTATACACCGTCCAAAGAGGTGGGGTCTCCTGAACAAAGGATGTATTCCACATCAAAACCATGTGCCTCGGCGGCTTTGCCGATTTGTTTCATAAAGGTGGATTTTCCTGTCCCGGGACCGCTTTTGATGATGTGGAGAATATCCTTCGGACCGCAGGTGAACTGATCATAAAGGGAATAAAATCCATCCTTTGAATTTGCACCCAGAAAATAAAATGTAACGGTTGGTAGCGTTTTCATATATGCCTCCAAATAAAAATACAGTGACAGGAGTTGCTCTCATGTCACTGTATGCATTTCGGGGTATATGTGATGAATGATTTTGTCGTTATAAAAACAATTCGGTAAAGAATTTCATGAACAGCAGTGCCAGCACAATATAAATCATGCCGCGTACCTTTTGGGACCCGCCGCGAATCGCATATTGGGACCCGAACCAGCTTCCCAGCATATTACAGGCAGCTGCGGGGATGACCAGTGAAAACAGGACCTGTCCGTTTACGATCCAAAGAACTGCAGATGCGATGTTGGAAGCAAGATTGCCCAACTTTGCACAGCCCGATGCAGTCAAGAGATCCATTTTTACGAAAACAGTGAATGCCATAATCATAAAGGTCCCTGTCCCGGGACCAATCATACCGTCGTAACATCCAATCAGGACACCGATGAGCAGACAGGACAGACGTTCCTTATTGGTTACGGGAAGCTGTTTTTCTTCTTCGGGGCTTGTTCCGAAGTCTTTTTTGAATGTAATTACCGCAGCAGCGAGCGGAAGTGCAATCAAAAGCAGTATCTTGAAGATATCCGCTTCAATATGCAGCGCAATTTCTGTCCCGACTGAGGAACCAAGTAAGGCTCCCACTGCAGCAAGCAGAGCAAGCTGCACCCGAATCTTTCCGCTTTTATAATACTTCCATGTGGCCAGTGCTGTGCCCATGGAGTTAACGACCTTATTCGTGCCCGATGCGAGATGGGGCGGTAAGCCGACA
>JAFQPT010000174.1 GCA_017411665.1 Oscillospiraceae bacterium
AGTGGATGCCTGTTTTGTTCGCCTTTTTGCTGGATTTTTCAGTCAGTGCCCACATATCTGCGGCGCTTGTAACGCTGCTTGCAGCTGTTCTGCTGAAACAAAAACAACTGTACCGCGGAGAAATGATTGCGCTGAAAAACCTAAAATTTGTCATCGTTCCCATTGTCGTCTATTGTGTATTTGCTTTTTTGGTCATCAGCGGGTTTGAGATTCGCGATGGAGCGGTTTATTCCAGTCAGGCGACCTACGGGGATATGTCCATGCATCTGGGGTTCATTACCTCCATTGCCGAGCAACAGACATTTCCACCGCATTATTCCATTCTTCCCGGCACCAAGCTGTCCTACCCCTTTTTGTCAGACAGTATTTCTTCTTCCTTGTATATCTGGGATTGTGATATTCGACTTGCATATATGCTGCCGATGCTGTTTGCCGGTGCACAGGTTATGGGCGGGGCATGGCTGCTGTTCGACGTATGGCTGAAGGATAAGAGCAAGACGTTGCTGGCATGGGTGTTGTTTTTCCTAAACGGCGGATTTGGATTTGTGTATTTTGTGAACGGGGAGGAAACTCTGCGGGAAAGCTTTACCCGACTGTTTACTGGATTTTATCAGACTCCCACGAACCTTGTGGATGAGAATATTCGTTGGGTCAATATGATTGTGGATATGCTGCTGCCGCAGCGTGCGACACTGTTTGGATATGCGGTACTGCTTTTTGCGCTGTATCTGCTGTACCGTGCGGTTTGGGAAGGAGAAAAGAGATTCTTTCCGATTGTCGGTGTGTTGGGTGGTGCACTTCCTATGATTCATACCCATTCGTTTTTGGCCCTGGTACTGGTGTCCGGCGGTTGGCTGCTGATGTGGCTTGCAAAAGAATGTGAAGTGAAGCAAATTCACGGATTTGTGAAGCAGCTGTTTGTGGCGCTGGTCGTGATGATGCAGCTGATTCAAACGGTCATTGCCGTCAGCGGTGGACGGGAAACAGATGCGTTGTTTTTGGTACTGCTGATTTTTGCCGCAATGTACATTGGAGCTTTGGGATGGCTGATCAATCGCCACCGCACTCGTTTCGGTTGGAAGCCGGTTTTCGAAACATGGGGGGGATATCTCGTGATTGCGGCTGTGCTTGCCCTTCCGCAACTGTTTATCTGGACATTCGGGCAAGCTACGGGAGAGCAGTTCCTCCGCGGCTATTTCAACTGGGCGAACATTGATGATAATTATCTTTGGTTTTATGTGAAGAATCTGGGGATTGCACTGCTGCTGTTCGTTCCCGCGTTTTTGCTTGGAGATCAAAAGCAGGTTTCTGCTGCGTTTCCTGTTGTGATCATCTGGGTGATTGCCGAGCTGGTGGTGTTCCAGCCAAATGTCTATGACAATAACAAGCTACTGTATGTTGCGTATTTGCTGATGTGCGGTGTGGCAGCTGATTTTGGAGTGAATGTGTATCGAAAGATGCGCAGTGTTCATTTTAAACGTTTCGTTGGTGCTACGACGGTGTTCTTATGCACAGTATCTGCGATATTGACCATTGGAAGAGAGTGTGTTGCGGAGTATCAGCTGATGGAGCGGGAACAGGTACAGCTGGCAGAATATGTGATGGAGCATACAGAGCCCACAGACAAGATTCTGACCAATACCAGACATAACAATATCATCGCAGCGCTGACGGGACGAAATATCCAGTGCGGCAGCAGCTCCTATCTGTACTATCACGGATTGGACTATCGCGGTGCGGAAGATGCGGTACGGGCGATGTATGAAGAGTCTGCAATCTATCCGGATATCTTTGAACAGTTTGAAATTGATTATATCCTCATCAGCGGCTATGAGCGACATAGCTATGCAGTGGATGAGGAGACAATTGCCAATATGTATCCCTGTGTATATGAAAATAACGATGTGAAGCTGTATCAAGTGAAATAAAAATGGAGCTGCCGCAGAATGGTAATTCTGTGGCAGCTCTTTTTAAAATATCCCACGATTATATTTGATTTGTGCATAGACAATCATGCAAAGGCCAATGGCCATAAAAATAACGGTGACCAATGCGCCTTCTTCAATTCCAATTAAAACCTGTATCACAGCAGAAATAATCATTCCGACACCAATCAAAACAGTACCGAATCCTACAAGACGGCAGTATGGAAGTTGATTTTCTTTGGTGACTTTTCTGCGATTGTACCAATGTATAGATGCAATGTTGCCTTTGATATTGAAAGAACCGAGAATCACGCAAAAGACTCCGAGAACGATAAGTGAAAAGCATTCGCGCAAAGGCTCACTAAATGCTATGCCAAACAGAATCAAAATCAATCCAATGATACAAACGAATCCAATGATCAGTTTGTTTTGATCTTCAATGATTTGATTCTTATTTGTGATTTCTTGTGCGGAAGTTTTGTTTGGCAGAAGTTCTTCGGGGGACATATCAAAATATTCTGCAAGCAAATGCAGAGAATCCTCGCCGGGAAGGCCTAATCCGTTTTCCCATTTTGCCACAGCAGATCGACTGACGAATATTTCCTTAGCGAGAGCGGCCTGCGATAAACCTCTTTCTGTTCTTAGCTGTTTCAGTAAAACTGCAAAATCCATACAATCACCTCCGTAATGCTATAATTATAACATGCAGATGGGAGTTGTCCATGAGCGGGAGTGTTACTTCTGTTGTTACTTGTGAAAAAACCTCTTTTGCGTCAATGTGATGCAAAAGAGGTTAGATGCATTACTTATTAATATGACTGTATGCTTCCACGTGTCTGTCCAGACGGACTGCGGGGCCGCCTGCCATGGTGATGGATTCCACGATGTCTGCTTCTGCATATACGATGCCTTCACCCCAACCGGTGCATGCCATTTCCATGCCGAAGGGGTGGGTGATGCGGCTGTGACCGCAGTAGTTGATGGTACCTGCGGTACCGCACTGGTTGCAGGAAATGAAGAAGACTGCATTTTCGCCTGCGCGGGTCAAATCGTACATGTTATAAATGCCCAGAATGGGATCGTTTTCATCGGGAGCGGAGGGATCACCTGCCATGGGCCATGCAGCGGGAACACAAATGATGTCTGCATACTGGCAGTACAGTTCACGAGCGGATTCGGGGAATGCCTTGTCGTAACAAATCATCAGACCGATTTTGCCGATTGCGGTATCGAATACGTCAAAGGAAGTGCCGTGGGTGTAAATCTGGCTTTCGCAGCCGGGCTGGTGTACCTTGCGGTACTTGCCAACAAAGCCTTCGGGGCCGACGAGGACCGCGGAGTTATACAGGACATTTGCATCGTTTTCGTCACGTTCGGTCATGCCCCAAACGATGTAAATGTCATGAGCCTTTGCTTTTTCAATCAGCAGCTGAGTGCTGGGGCCTTCGGGTACCAATTCTGCGTTTTCCAGCTGGTATGCACGGGTTTCATCGCTGACTGCTTCCAGAGTGGGCAAATAACCCTGCAGAGACTGTTCGGGGAGAACAATCAGCTTTGCGCCTTCTGCAGCAGCGGCTTCGATGAAGGAAATGTACTTCTTGAGATTTTCTTCTTTGTTGAGCACAGCGGTGAAGCTGGTGGTTGCCATTTTAGTCATAGAAAACATCCTTTCAAAATTTGTTCTGTCATAAGTTTAACAGTATGCAATTAAATTGACAAGGGGATGCGCGGATGTAATTTATATGAAAAAAGCAGCTGCCGCAAATGACAGCTGCATGCCAAATTTAAAGTTTGTACTACGACGAATAGAGCGTCTTAGGTCCCTTGTGTAAAGGGAGTTGTCAGCGTTAGATGACTGAGGGATTGTCAACCCCTCCGGCCCTTACACAGGGGAGACTTTGGTATGGTGTATAACAGTTAGATAAATTGGAATTTATCTGTCGGCATCTATCAATATTGCTCTGCACGGCGAACCATCCACGCCCGATAAATTCAGTGGTGCGGCATTTAATAAATAAACACCTTCCGACACCTCTAATAAACGAATTCCTTCAAGCAAGATAA
>JAFQPT010000175.1 GCA_017411665.1 Oscillospiraceae bacterium
AGTGCTACGTTAGTGCTAATTCAGTTTCATGCTGTTTTGTGCCTTGTAGCGCAGCGGAAAGGAATGGTCATATATATGTCCAATCATATCCCTGCGCCTCAGGAAGCGCAACCTGCACAGGGTGAAAACTGGGAACCCATTGAAATCGGCTGCACTTACCAGACTTACCGCAGCTATGTCACCCCCACCGGTCACAATGTAACTGTGACTATCGTAAACCATGAGACATGCAGCCATGTTCACATTGTAGTATCCGATGATACCGGGTTCTATAATGCGTCCAATGCACACTTCGATGGTCGTGACCATGATGAAGTAAGTTTCGACTTCGTAGAGAATTACCTGCATAGTTACGAACTGAAAAGTATCTGCGAGGATTTCGATGAAATCTGCCTGGAATTTGGCGATATGCCCGCAGCATGATTCTGTGGGACACTACAACAAGGCCAGCCCTCCGGGGCTGGCTGCGAGAAAGGAAATACATAACTAATGGCTACTAACGCATCTGCATCCCTGAGCGAACAACCTGTACAGGCTCGCAGTTGGGAACTTACACCCATTACCGCCAAAACTACTCGCACCTTCGGAACCCCTACCGGTCACAAAGTAATCGTCATTATTGTGGAAGACATCGACAATAGCCATGTGTCTGTACATGTGACCAACGAAACTGCCTACGTCAATATGGGTTTTGCATCCTTCGTTGGTGATAACCACCAGCAGGAATGCAAAGACTATCTGACCCAGCATTTGTCGAGCCCTGCACTTGAACATGTCTGCAGGCACTTCGATGCTCTGTGTAATCCCTTTGCAGACGAGGATATCGCATAATCAGAGAAAGCCATAGCCAGTATTTCTAATGTTGCGTGTGGACAGGGGCGGACAGCCGCCTCTGCTACCGTAATGTCCCTAAACTGTAATCCTAATATACTCCAAGTTGCTGAGAAGGCATAGTGAACTGTTATAGAAGGCAAATACCCAAACCCAAAAACTATTTTACTTGGAGGTAAACTATGAACAAGGAAAACACAATTAGGAACGAAATGCTGGCTGAATTCGGCTGCGAGATTATGCAATCGTGGCTATCTGCTGGCAAAGAAACGGAACTGGAAATGCTCAGAAGAGTGTTTCTGAAGTCCACCATCACACCACGCGATGTTGTAGCGGAAGCACGCAAGGTACATCTCTTGCACGAGAGCATGGGAACAGCGATTTACAATCATATCGTTTATGCGCTGTATCACGAGATGAGGAACAATCCTCAGAGCGAAATTGTCGATGAGATTTACAAATGTGAGCGCAATGACATTTCGCTGCACAAGAAACTGCTGGAATACATTCAGTATCTTCGTGATGTGAAAAAGGGCGATTACTATGATTACAGTGACCTGATAACAACGGCCCGCACATTCTTCTTTATGTTGTATGAGAAAGTGGAGATTCCGGCTCCAATTAGCGATTGCATGTGGCAATTGATGCACAAATTAAGAAATGACCACTGCTTGGGTACAACCACAGAGAAGTTCGAATGCACACGTGAATTTGAGGATGGCCAGGTGATTGCAACCAGCAAGGTCTATGCAGAACTATTGGATGCGGTAACAGGTCGCATGGTGGAATATACTCAGGCAAAGTACCCTGCTGATACCGTCAGCAGAGAGAATTGGATATGCTTTTTAGGCGCTCAGTTGCACCAGGGACTTTTTCTCAACGAGGAACAAATCCCGTGCTGCAAGAGGATTGACAGTCGAAATTCTGCTACTCTTTTGGGCATCAGCACTCTTGGAGCTGCTTCGTATGGTTTTTGTGTAAATAACATTCCTGCAATTATGGGCAATGTCCCTTCTTTTGGCATTCAAGTCTCGAACCATCATCCTGATGTCGATAAGCTTTTTAAGATAGCTATGCAGGCTACCATTTTTGCTTTCTTCGAAGGGCATGCGGATATTCCCGAAACCCGGCGTGCCTACCGTCACCAGCTCAAGGATTATCTGCTGGAAAATATCAATATGCTCTATGACAATCTTGTCAATCTGTACTACGTGGATTGTATGTACAAGCAGATGGAAATGCTGCGCGATGAGTATTACTACAGCTTCCAATGGTTTTATGATGTCGAAAAGACCTATGCGCCCATATCTCAACCGATGGCACCGGTTCCAGAGAAGAGTAAAACAGTATCCGCTACTGATAACACTACATTACTGAACGCTCAATATGAGCGCGAGCGGCAGCGTGTGGTAGAGATGGGCGACACCTTCGCACATGAACTTGCGGAGAAGGACCGTTTGCTGGAAAAGCAGCGCGTTGAGCTGGACGAACTGAGGCGCCGGATGGAATTGCAGGAAGAATTCTTCGAACGGCTTGCTGTCGATGATATTTCCGTTACATCTGCCGCTGGGGACATCTCTCAACTGTATGGGCGGCGTTTCCTGTTCGTGGGTAAAGTTTCCGACTTCTATCCGGAATTGCGGCGCACCTTCCCCAATAGCGTATTCATGGAGACAGAAAACACCAATATTAAGTCCGTTGCAGTGGATGCGGTTGTACTGCTGATTAAGGCGATGAGCCATAAGATGTACTACAAGGTCAAAAACACCGGGGCTCTTTCCCTTGTGCCCCAAATCTACTGCAACAGTAAAAATATCAATCTCGTGTATGATGCGATGGTTGCCGGTATGAACGCCGGTGCAGCGGTTGCATAAACACTACACATAACTACACGGCCAGCTCTCTGTGGCTGGCTACGAGAAAGGAGAGCACATGAGTAAACTTCACGATTATCTGATGGACCTCAAAGAGCAGCAGGAAGAGCTGATACACCTGGAAGCGATGAAAGGCCTGGGATGGAATGCCCCTGTTGAAATAGGTTCCGATGCTGGTGCTGAGCTCACAGACATCGCCGAAGCTATAAGAGACTACCAGAATGCTATCGAGCGTGCCGAAGGAGAGTATGCGTAATCATCCACTTCCGTTCCGAGTGCGTCGACCCAACTTGTTCGTGGTAACCAAGACGGTGTTACATAATGTGGTCCGCAGATGTTGCGCCAAAGTGCTGGTAGTCAAAGCTGCGGAGCAAAACAAATAGTGCCTAACAAAAATCCCATCGGTAATTTGATACCGATGGGATTTATTTTATAGGCTTAATTGGCTGGTACGGTTGCCGGGTCCGGCAGTATAATAACGATATTCTCCACAGTATCCAGACAATCTTCATGGAAATCGATTGACATCATGACGTGTGTTGCCTTGGAGTTTTCCTGGATGGGTTGTTCGTCGGTATATTCTTCGTACTGGGTGTGCAATACACTATTGTACCCTAAGTAAATATATGCGGTTCTGGTATCCGGGTCATAGAAACGACCACATAATCTCTTCGGAGCATTGTCTTGCTCAAACCAGAAAGTGATTCCACTCACATACGAATAAGGGTCAAGCTCCGGCGAAGAAATGAGGATATTCATCAGGGGCGAATTGGAACCGGTTGCGTTTTGCAGACCGCCGCTGCGGTGAGTATGTTCAATCAAACCCGGCTCAAAAATCAACGTATCTTCCTCACGATTGACGATATTATTATACTCGTTCTGGAGCGCAAGGAAGGAGTCCTTATCTGTAATAAACTTTGTGCCGTTCTCTGCGGGAGCTTTGCTGGAGGGGAAGCTGAAAGATGATATGTCAATGCCACCATCATCCCAATCAAAGAAATCGTAGCTTTTATACTTTTCATCAAAGGGAACTACACTTACATTAATATCATCACGGCACAGGGACATCGCTTCAGGAGTGACAAACACAATATGCTCCACGTTTTCGGCAAAGCTCTCCAAATTAAGTGCAGCAATATGATAGGATGCCTTAGCGTTTATGGCAATGTCGTCGGTATATCTCTCAGCAGGTTCGTAGTCGCCGTAGAAATCGTATTTATAGCCCAACATGACATACAGGGAGTCTGTATTTGCATCGTATACTGTTTTTAGAATTTTAATCGGTTTATGTGCGCTGTACTCTGTGTTGGCTAAAAAGAAATACCGATTATTGCCAACCAACTCCGAAGTCCAGTATCTGACAAATTTAAAGCCATTAGCATCAATGGTGGCCACAATATCATCGGTATAGCCAACATCAGCAAACTGCGTAACAAAACTCTGCAATTGGTCTTGGGTTGTGAATTCTGTGACGGAATTCGCGGTAGGTACCTGCGAAGAAGGAATACCTACGATTGAAGTGCCAACGGATTCGCTGACATCAGTAAGTGTAGTGTATGCAGCGTTATACTCCATCAACTGCAAACCTTCCGTAGGTGCATCAGGCATAACAAATTCAGGCTTTTCAGGTGCATCGGGAGTATCGTCCTCCTCGGTCGGTTGGATGCTTTGTGCCTGATTATTGTTGAGATTAGGTTTAGCAGGGGAGTCCTTTCCGCAAGCTGCCATACAAATGGTCAGCAAGGCGACTAACAACAGGCAAATTATCCGGTTTAAACGCATATGGATAACCTCCAATGAAAAATATTAGACAGGAGGACGGTAGAATTCACCGTTATCCGCACGGTAAACCCAATCGCCTCTTGCTCCGAAATCCGGCAAGTCGTCGTAGTATCTGGTGACCGGTATTTTTTCGCCGTCTACAAAGGCGGTGTATTGGTCATCATTGGGACGAGAAACCCACTGACCCAAGCGCCAAACTTTAAAAAAGAAACCGAAAACGTAAACACAGCCTATGAGAGTGAAGCCCCACGCAAGATAAAATAGTAAGGACTTTATGAAGAAAGTCCGGAAGGTAGCCCAGGCTGTTCCCTCAGGGGAACGCTTGCGGATGGTACTGATACCGGGCAGATAACAAAGATAGGTCAGGCCGGCACAAAAAATGGTGGCAGCCAAGAAACCCATTTTCGTCCCAAAACCTTCATCGACAATAAGGACTCCGTAAATGAGGAAAACCAGTGTCGTAATCAGGCAAGCCAATCCCAGCCATCCGGCAATCACCAGTGAAAAGGTATTGTATCTGGGCTTGACTACCGCATTCTCGTGAATCACAAGTTTTGGGAGCGGCGTTGCAACGGAACCCAATTGGGCTCCGCAGGTTGGACAGAAATTACCGGAGACTTCTGTACCGCAGTTCTGACAGTAAGGCATAGATAAAGCCCCTTTCTTTGGATTTGACATTTAGTGAATGTCATTCTTAACGCTATATTAGCATACAATATCAGAAATGACAAGCACTAAATGTCAAAAACTGCATTTTTATGCTGAAAGAGGCGGAATGATGTTTATTAATAAAACGAAGTGTGGAGATAATAACATTTGCGGCAGGAATATTTTTGCCCTCCGTAAGGCTGCCGGTCTTTCTCAAAACCAGCTTGCAGGACAGCTCCAGCTCCATGGTTTGGATGTGGATAAGAACGCTATTCAGCGTATCGAAGCGGGCAAGCGTTTCGTTACCGACATAGAGCTTGTGTACCTGGCCGATGTGCTAAAGGTGAGCTTTGATGCCCTCCTGAACCGGGAAGAAATCAGCACAGAACCCATAGATAAATAAATTTCTCCAAAACCGCTTGAGCTTTAGCGATGCATGATATATACTATTGGCGATGGGCGTTGCATCGCTATGTTTCGGCGTAAATCCTGATAGCGTCTAAACCGGCGAAAAGTACAATCGTAAATATTCTACCGCAGCTCCCATCTTAACCGGTGGGGGCTGCTTCTTTTTATATATGTACCCCCTATATATCCTCGTTTTTTCTGTTCCAATACTTGTGTCCATACCGCCAATTTTGGCGTTTGTGTGATTCAGCTTAAGTCTGCTCATACATAAGTTTGCTCATACAAAAGTAGGTATTTTCGCTGTAATTACCGGTATTTACACAGTTTTTGACCACACAAGAGTCATTACAAACATAAGTAAATGACGGCGTGCATACCGGTGAACACAATGGACAGTAGTATTGAAACATACTTGAAAAATTTTTGACGTCATACCTATGGGTGAATATCAGAGTTTGTTCTGAAGCAGGCTCTGACGATGTGTTCTGGCACAC
>JAFQPT010000176.1 GCA_017411665.1 Oscillospiraceae bacterium
ATATGTTGCCAGCCGAACCCCCTTATCCGGACGGTAGGTGTTGATTCCCTTAATCAATCCGATGGTACCTATGGAAATCAAATCATCCATTTCCTCACTTGCCGTATAATACTTTTTCATCACATGGGCCACCAGACGGAGATTTCGCTCAATCAAAATATTTCGCGCATGCATATCTCCCTGCTCGACCCACTGTCTAACATACCGCTCCTCCTCTTCGGGCTTCAGCGGTTTCGGAAAGCTCCCTCCGCTTCCCAGCCGCAGCATCAGCAATCCGCTGCTCAGCAGCAGCAACAGCATTTCAATCATCACACACCTCCAAAATACGACTCTCTTCGTCTTTGAAAGTATATGCCGCTGCCGCGATTTGCTTGCACATTATTTCTTGACAAATCGTTCAAATACTCATACCCTATTCACAGATAGAAACACAAAAGGAGAATACTTGATGAAGAAAATTGCAGTCATCACCGGGGCATCCAGCGGTATGGGACGCTGCTTTGCAGAAACAATCGATACATGGGGCGGCATTGACGAAGTATGGGCCATTGCACGCAGAGAAGACCGTCTAAACAGTCTACATTGCCCTGTCCCCGTTCGTCCGCTCGTCATGGACCTGACCAACCGTACCAACTACGATGTATACGCAAGTCTTCTTGCCTCCGAAAACGTGGAAGTCTCCCTTCTGGTCAACGCGGCAGGCTTCGGGAAATTCTGCGCAACACTGGATGTTCTTACCGAGGAAAATCTGAATATGGTGGACTTGAACTGCCAGGCATTGATGGCACTGTGTCAGCTGACCATTCCTCACATGCCCCGCGGCGGTCGTATCATCAATTTTTCTTCTGTTGCGTCTGACCAGCCCATTCCTTACATTAATGTCTACGCCGCAACCAAAGCATTTGTTTTGTATTACAGCCGCGCACTGAATCGGGAACTGAAAAGTCGCGGCATCGGTGTTACCGTTGTCTGCCCCTTCTGGACCAACACCGAATTCTTCGACCGCGCCATTGACCCCAACACCGAACCTGTAGTCAAGCAGTACATTGCCATGTATGAGCCCGAGCAAATCGTTGCTCGGGCATGGCGGGACGCAAAGCGCGGAAAAGAAGTCTGCCGCTACGGATTCATTGCCCGCAGCCAGTCTCTTCTGACAAAGCTGCTGCCCCACAACCTCATTATGAAGGTTTGGATGAATCAGCAAAAGCTGAATTAATCAAAAAAGGACATCTCGTCTGAGATGTCCTTTTGATTTTAAAACAATGTCATGCCGCTTGCATAGTCAATGGTTTCCAGAATTTCAAGCGCTCTTCTGTCCCCTTCCGCCGCTTTCAGCAGCACTCTGGGGAACGCTTCCTTGCTGAGCGAATCCGCACTTTCGGGCTTCGGTGCATCGGACAGAATTCCCTGCGCCAGCAGCTCCAGCTCATAGGTTTCCGCATCGGAAAACGCCACCATTGCCGCAATAGAGTCCGCCTGGAAGCCCATACCGAAATCGAAATCCATAGTAAACTCTTCAGGCTCATAGACTTGATTCAAATCTACTTGAATTTCCATGCCGCTGTCATCCATCAAGCCCGGAATCGCCTTGAAATAGGACAGCTGCTGTTCAAACGCGGAGTCAGGACAGTGTTCCAGATACTTTTCATACCATTCCATAGCTGTTTTCATGCTGCTGGCCACACCTTCGCCATGCTGGTAACAGCTGCCGATGCGCTGCATCGCAGGTGCATAGTCCTGCTGCGCCGCCTGCAT
>JAFQPT010000177.1 GCA_017411665.1 Oscillospiraceae bacterium
AGCACCAGCACCGCAGCCATCAGCAATGCTACGCCCACATCCAGAGGCGTATGAACACCCAGATACAGGCGGGAGAAAGCGATCACCAGCGCCAGAACAATACCCACAACGCGGATCCATCCCCGATGCCAACGGGCGATACCGCCGTACAAGCCGGCCGCCATCTGCGTATGGCCGCTGGGGAAGGAATATCCTGTTGCTTCCGCGCGAGCGCTTTCCACAATCACGAACGTTTCGTCCAATACCCAAGGACGGGGAATTCGACACAGCAGTTTCACAAACTGGTTCAGAACAGTGCCGATCAAACCAGTCGTCAGCAGAAAATAACCTTCCCGCTTGTTGATGCACCAGAAAATCAAAATGCCCAAGACAATAAAAACAGTTTCTTCGCCCAGATGCGTGATCGTGCCGAGCACACCATCCATAAAGGGTGTGCGCATCTCCTGCAGCCATTTCAAAAACGCCATATACAAACCTCCTGTATATCAATATCTGTAAACGATTCTCCTTTTTGCGTGGTTCCTCCCATTGGCTTTCTTTCCCGTTTGCATGCGAGCGACAAGGAAAATGTTATTGTACTGTTGGGGGAACCAAATGTCTTTGTTAAAAGAGCAAGACGCGGCAGCTGCAACGCAGCTGCCGTGGCCCTTGGTAACCCAGACATTTAATTAAGCATAATAACCGAGGAACTCCAGAAAGAGTTTCAGCATTTCATAGCTCTCGTAATCGTAGGTAACCTTTTCGCCATCCCACTCGAAGGGCATGTACAGCGTGGAATTCTGGTTGCCAAACACGTCGGTAATGACGAACTGGTAAGCGTAAGTACCCTTGGGAAGGGGCTTCTCCTCGATAACCAGATCCTCAGACAGAACGATGTCGCCCAGGGCGATCTGACCCTGATTTTCTCCAAACAAAGGATCCATGCCAGTGGCCAGAGCGGTATACTTCTTGCCATACAGTTCTTCGATATCCTTTACGTCACGAGAAGCCATGCCGATGTTGGAAGCGGTCTCATTCCAAACACCGTACATGACATATTCGCCGGCATAAGGATCCTTTGCAGTTTCGGCAAGGTCTTCCTCTGCAGCTTCCTCGGCAGCTTTCTCAGCCTTTTCAAAAGCAGTCTGGTACATGTTGTCAAACACAGAGGTCAGGGGCTTGTCGTATTCATAGCCAACGCGCAGCATCAGCTTATTATAGCCCATAGAAGGATTGTCTTCATTCATCAGCGTACCGATCGGTACGTTGTACAGCGTATAGCTGCTGGTGGAATTGACCATTTCAATCTGAAGGGGCGTATTGTTGATCATGGGCCAGGTACCGTCGAACTTATCCCAGAAGGTACCTTCGTTCCAGTCGCCGTCAACATCATCATCCAAGCCGAGGGTTACCCAGCCGCCGGGAACCTTGTCGCTCTCCATGTACAAACGGTAATCCACACGGGCAACGGCTTCCTTGGCATTGGTGATATTCATCTGCAGGTGACCGTCGGAGTTCACCTGAACCGCTTTCTCTACAATGTAATCCGCACGGGAGATATCGGGCAGACGTTCCACCTGCTCATATACCCAGTCCGGAGCAGTCCAGCCCATGTTGATGGCATCCAGGAAAGCCAGATAGTGGGGATTCTTGCAGTTGCGGGCAAAATGGTCCAGCGCACCCATAGAGGCATTGGGCCAATACCAGAAGGACAGGCCGTGAGAATAGCTGTGCAGGAGACCCTTCACGTCATGCACAACAGCATCGTTCACAGATTCGATCACAGCACCTACGGTTTCCACCGACAGGCCGTAGCGTACGGCACGGGTAGCAAAATCCTGCAGGTCAACCATTTCAGGAGCATAGAAGCTTTCGGCATTCTGGGTCAGGTAGGTAAAGCGGCCAAAAGCGGTGGGATCCGCCAGCAGCTTGCCCACTTCGGCAAACATATTCTCAAATGCCGCCACAACGGGATCCAGCTTCTTGAGATCAATAGTGGAATAGGTCAGCGTTTTATAAAAATACTCGCTGTTGAGTTCAGCGTACTTCTGCTGAACAGCATCGCATACGATCTTGCCGAACTGACGACCATCCACATAGGGATAATCGTACAGATACTGCAGCCACTTCTGATAATCGGTGCCCTGACCAGGAACCGTTTCCTCAGAAGCGATCAGGTAGTTAGCATAGGGCTGCACTGCCTGTGCAGTTTCCAGAGAAGCCATAAGGCAGGTATCCAGCAGGATCGCTTCCATATGAACGTTGGCATTGGCAAGACCCTTGCCGAAATCCTGAAGAGACATGATGGAAGAATTGTGCAGTTCATCAGCAATCAGACCAGCGCTGCTTCCGCCGCCGTGATCCCACATCACCAGCAGATACTTTTCGGCAGGATAGTTCTCGGCGCCCCACTGCACAAAGTCAGTCAGAGTGCGGTAATCGGCCATGTTAGCCAAAGGCTGTTCATCAACCATCTGGTAGCCTTCCTTGCCGAAGGTCCAGCGCTGCAGCTTATCGGTTGCAATCTTCAGACCG
>JAFQPT010000178.1 GCA_017411665.1 Oscillospiraceae bacterium
ATGTTGATCATCAGCAGCAGAGCCAGCTTGGAGTTCACGTTGCTGGTGAAGAATGCAGCGATTGCCTGAGGCATCTGTTCACGAGAGATAATAAACTGGAACAGAGTAACACCCAAAATCATCAGTACGATGGTACCGCTGGTCTTAATGGAGTCCAGACAGATCTTGAAGAAGGTCTGCAGGGTCAGTTCCTTGTAAACAAAGAAGCCCAGAATCATGGTGTAGAAAGCAGCAGCAACAGCAGCTTCGGTGGGGGTGAAGAAACCGGTGAAGATGCCTACCAGAATGATAACAGGAGTCAACAGTGCGAAGAAGCTCTGCTTGAAGGAGTTAGCTCTGTATGCCCAGTCTCTCTTAGGTTCGGAGGGGTAGTTTCTCTTGTGAGACAGGATGGAGCACATGATCATCAGTGCGGCAGTAGTCAGCAGACCGGGCAGGAAGCCAGCCATAAACAGCTTTTCAACGCTCTGGTTTGCCAGAACAGCATAGATAATCAGAGGAGTGGAGGGGGGAACCAGGGGACCAATGATGCAGCTTGCTGCGGTGATACCGCCTGCAAAGCCGTCGTCAAAGCCTGCGTCTCTCATACTCTTGATTTCAAGCTGCCCCAGACCGCCTGCGTCTGCCAGAGCGGAGCCGGACATACCGGAGAAAATCAGAGAAGCGAGAACGTTAACGTGTGCCAGGCCACCTTTTCTGTGGCCAATCATAGATGCGGCAAAGTCAAAGATTCTGGTGGTAACACCGCCGCCGTTCATCAGATTGCCTGCCAGAACAAAGAAGGGAACTGCCAACAGAGTCTGGCTGTTTACACCATTAAACATCTGTTCCAGTGCGAAAGGAACCAGATTCCAACCATCAGATACAACAAAGAAGAAGATGGATGCCATAATCAGCGCATAGCCGACATGGATGCCAAGCATGATGAGGATGAACCATAGGGCAAAAGTCATTATCATTTCCATATTATGCTTCCTCCTCCAAATCGATATCGTAGAAGTCGTTCTTTGCGTCCTCTACGACCCATGCACGTACAACTTCGCCGTTCTTGACGATGTTGACCAGCTGAGCAATCATTTCAATGATTGTCAGGGCGGTCCACAAAAACATTGCGGCATACAGCCAGCTTTCGCCGATGCCCAGAGTTACGAGAGGAGTAAATGCTTTTCTCTGTACAATAGAGAAGCCATAGTAGAAGATAATGGACAGCAGACCAATCATGATCACGTTGTTCAGAGCTTCGATTACAAGCTGAGCCTTCTTGGGAAGAGCCAGCAAAACTGCGTCAATTCTGACGTGGATATTTTCTTTCTGTGCCAGATGGCATCCGAGAGCTCCCATCCATACGAATAAGAGACGAGCGGTTTCATCCGTCCATGTGGAAGGAGCACCGATCTTTCTGGACAGTGCCTGCCAGAAAAGGGAGAACAGAATGATGTTAAATACAATAACAGCGACATACTGTTCCGCTTTTTCCAGTGCGTGAATCGCATCAACAGGCGATTTAAGACCTTTTTTTTCGTTCATATGATTCACTCCGATAATTTAAGATTACTGTAGCAGATAAGGGGGCCGTTCAGCCCCCTAATCTATTTATTTGATTGGTATGAAATACCGTATAAAGTTATCGATTACTGTCTTGCTTCTTCGATAGCCTTAACTGCTGCGTCGCCGTACTTAGCAACGTATTCGTCATACATGGGAGCGCATGCTTCTCTGAATGCTGCCTTGTCGGGAGTGGTAATGGTCATGCCTTCAGCTTCAAACTTTTCCAGCAGAGCTTCTTCGTCAGTCATGAACTTTTCGGTGTGCCAAGCTGCAGCTTCTTCAGTAGCCTTGGTCAGAGCTTCCTGCTGAGCGGGGGACAGCTTTTCAAATACGATCTTGGAAACGATGTAGTTGTTATCGTTGATGATGTGGCCGGTCAGTGCGCAGTAAGGCTGAACTTCGTAGAATTTCTGAGCGTCGATGGTGGACAGGGGATTTTCCTGACCGTCAACAGCGTTGGTCTTCAGTGCCAGGTAAACTTCTGCGAAAGGCATGGGAGTAGCAGCGGAGCCGGAGTATTCAGCAAATGCCAAGTTTGCAGCTGCGTTGGGAACTCTCAGCTTCAGACCCTTCATGTCTTCGATGGAGTTGATAGCCTTGTTGGTGGTGGTGTGACGAGTGCCGTTGTAAGCATTTGCCAGAACGATCCAACCGCGATTTGCCAGCTTTTCCTGAATGCCCTTGCCGTATTCGGTTTCGTTCAAGGTTCTCATCAGGTGGTCGAAATCGTCAAATGCGAAGGGATAGCCGAAGATTTCCAGTTCGGGTTCCCACAGACCCAAACGACCGGTTTCAGCATAAACCATGTCCAGAGCGCCAGCAGCAACCTGGTCAATCATAGCTCTGTCGTCGCCCAGCTGGCCACCGGGGAAAATTTCAATGGTGATAGTGCCATTGGAGTATTCGTTTGCCTTCTGAGCCAGCAGTTCAGCAGCAGCGTATTCGTTGGAGCCTGCATTTGCCTGGAAGCCGATCTTCAAGGTTACGTTCTTTTCCTCAGCAGGTTTGTTTGCGTCGGAGCCTCCACCGCAAGCAACCAGAGCGAAGCACATAACCAGTGCCAAGAGAAGTGCGATAATTCTTTTCATTTGTCTTTCCTTTCTTCTTATGTGTTTTGATTTATTTTCATCGGTAAAACCGGTGAATTCATGTATAAAGTTTGGATTTTTGTTCAAAAAAGTGTTCTATTTTTACTCATAATGGCTTAATCATAACAATACTTTCGCAAATGAGCTTTGTCATGACAAGCTCATTTGCGATATATCATAATCTATAATACAGCTTTGCAGCAACCTAATTAGTTTTTATGTTATCGGAAATCATGAATTTCGTCAATGGATTTGGCGTTAATATATCATCAACATTATTAACGAAAATTTCATATTTTTTTGTGTTCTATTAACAAAGCGTAAACTGTTGTGTTCTGTCTCATTTCATGGTACTATGTCTCTAAGTAAGCACCCCCCCATATCACAACACATAGAAAGGACATTCATTCATGATTTACGCAAAGCGCAAAGATTTGGCTCGTTATCTGGGTTTGAGTAGTACGCTGGACACAGCCATCAACTTTTTGATGAATGCAGATCTGAGAACTCTGCAAAAGGGTCGTAACGAGATTGACGGTGATCTTGCTTTTGTGAATCGCTTTGATTACAACACCATGCCTGAGGAGCAGGCAATCTGGGAAGGTCACATTCAGTACGGCGATATCCACGTTCTTCTGTCCGGCCGTGAAAAAATCGGTGTTTCCAATGTAGCTGCTCTCCAACAGACTGTAGTAAAGCCCGAAGATGACTTCGTCGGCTATGAAGGGGCTGTGGAAACATGGGTACCCATGACTACCGAAGACATCCTCATTGTGTTCCCCGAGGACATTCACATGGTAAAAGTCATCAATGGCGAAAGCACATTGGTCGAAAAGGCTTGTTTTAAATTTAAAATTTAAATACAAAAATATTTAAGAGAGGTAATTGTTATGTCCAACATGAAAAAGTATGAAGGCATTATCCCTGCGCTGTACGCTTGCTACGATGCAAACGGTGCTGTTTCCATTGAGGCTACCAAGGCAATGACTCAGTGGCTCATTGATCAGGGTGTCAACGGTCTGTACGTTGGTGGTTCCTCCGGTGAATGCATCTACCAGAGCAAGGAAGAACGCAAGGCTGTTCTGGAAGCAGTTATGGAAGTTGCTAAGGGCAAGATTACTATCATTGCTCACATTGCTTGCAACAACACCGCTGACTCTCAGGAACTGGCTGCTCATGCAGAATCTCTGGGGGTTGATGCTATTGCATCCATTCCTCCCATTTACTTCAAGCTGCCTCCCCATGCGATTGCAAAGTACTGGAACGACATGAGCGCAGCAGCTCCCAACACTGATTTCATTATTTATAACATTCCTCAGCTGGCCGGTGTTGCACTGACCACTTCTCTGCTGAATGAAATGATGAAAAATCCCAAGGTTGTTGGTGTTAAGAACTCTTCTGCTCCTACTCAGGATATCCAGATGTGGCGTGACGAAGGCATCAAGGCAGGTAAGGACTTTGTTGTGTTCAACGGTCCCGATGAACAGCTGATCTCCGGTCTGGTTATGGGCGCAGTTGGCGGTATCGGCGGTACCTACGGTGCTATGCCTCAGCTGTACGTTAAGCTGTATAATCTGGTTAAGGAAGGCGATTTGGCTACTGCTCTGGAACTGCAGAACGATTGCTGCCGCATCATTTACAAGCTGTGCTCCGGCACCGGCAATATGTACGGCATGATCAAGGAATGTCTGCGCAAGATGGGCGCTCCTGATGCAGGTTCTGTTCGTGCACCTCTTGCAGCTCTGGTTGAAAGTGACTACGCAATTGCTGATGAATGCGTTGCTATGATTCAGGCTGCTATCGCAAAGTACTGCTAATTCTATATTTTAAGCCGTCGAATCTGCTTCGGCGGCTTAATTGAAATTGATCTGATATCATTAGGAGTTGAAATAATAATGAGACTTATCGTTGCTAAGGATTACGCTGATGTTAGTCGCAAGGCTGCTAACATCATTGCTGCACAGATTCATCTGAAGCCCGACTGTGTTTTGGGTCTGGCTACCGGCTCTAGCCCTGTGGGTACCTACAAGGAACTGATCGCTAAGTATGAATCCGGTGAACTGGATTTCTCTCAGGTTAAGACCGTAAATCTGGATGAATATGTTGGCTTGACCAAGGACCACGATCAGAGCTATGCTTACTTCATGCGCACCAACTTGTTTGATCATGTAAACATTGACCAGGCAAACTGCAACATCCCCGACGGCACAAACCCCGACGCCGAAGCTGAATGCGCTCGTTATGATGCTGTCATTGACGCTTTTGGTGGTGCTGATCTGCAGTTGTTGGGTTTGGGCCCCAACGGTCACATCGGTTTCAATGAACCCTGTGATGAATTTGTAAACGGCACCAATCATGTTAAGCTGACTGACTCAACCATTGATGCAAACCAGCGTTTCTTCGAAAAACGTGAAGATGTACCTACTCATGCATACACCATGGGTATCGGTTCTATTATGAAGGCGAAACGCGTTTTGCTGGTCTGCAATGGCGCAGGCAAGGCACAGGCTGTGAAAGACTGCTTCTTTGGTCCTATTAAGCCTCAGTCTCCTGGTTCTATTTTGCAGCTGCATCCCGATTTCACTCTGGTTGCAGATGAAGCCGCTCTTGAATTGGTAAAAGATCTGATTTAAAAAAGATTCAAGCGATACATAAAAACTCACTCTCAAGCATCTTTGAGAGTGAGTTTTTTCATTTGGTTGCCATTAGGCTTAAATAACCCCTGGTTCTACCAGGGGAAATAAACGCCTTGGCATAAATAACCTCTTGAATTAACAGAAATGGTTTAGCGACCCGCATAACTGAAATTCAAGAGGTTGTGATTTGACATTTAATAGAAATGTTGGATGATTATCGTACCAATTACGTCGAGTTTACCAGTTTACTGGTGGTTGAACTATTGAAGCGATACTAAATGTTCAGTACCCCTTTTAGGGGTCAGCGGGTAATACCCCTTATAGGGGTTGAGCAAACCACTAGTTTACTAGTGTTTATGATTATGTGAGCGATTACTGCTATATTTCTCCTATTCTCGACAAAATTCGACTAATTTCGAATCATTGATGTTTTAAAATGGAATAAAAGATAGAAGGTTTATTTTTTGATCTAAATCTATTTTTATGTCATGAATAAAAGAATTAATAAATTACAAATAAAGCGTTTGCTATGAGTGGACACTCATGGTGGGCGCTTTTTTGCTTTTTATCTAAATCTGTTGTTTTTTGAAGTCAATTTCACGTAATTACAATTATGAAAAATGCACATAATTAAATGAATTATTTTTTCATTAAAGTGACCATTTTATAAACACTTTAAGCGGTACTATGATTTTGACGAGAGGAGGGGCGTTTAATGAATTCGTGGGAACGCAAGTTGCTTATTATTAATACGCTCCACTTTTGTCGTTTTACGACATATCAACTTCTTGCTGATTTATGCGGTGTCAGTAAAAGCACGATTAGACGTGATATTGATGAATTAGGAAGTGTTATCCCGATTTGTAGTGAAGCCGGTCGGTATGGAGGAATATATGTTCCAGATGATTGGAGTCAAAAAACACAATTTTTAACATCTGACGAGGAATTGTTTTTGGAGCGTTTGAAGTATGATCTGGAGGCTAATGATAAACGGTTACTGAATGGAATCATTCGAAAATTTTCGATGCCGAAAATTAATAATCAGTAGTACATATTTGTCATTCTGTCAAAGCATAGGATGGTTGTCAATGATAAAGATCACATTGATGTTTATTTAAACCTGCTGCCAATGAAGTGGAGCTTTGTTGTTCAGAAAGCATCCAAAGGGCTGATATCGGATTAATGGAACATTTCCGATGCTTCAGTACCCAGTGAAGTATCGGAAATGAGGCACTGTATGCCAAAGGTGGACATTAATGGTCAAATTGTCTGTCAAGTTTTCATAAATAATACATTCAATCGAATTCAGCGAGTTACGCGTCTATCAGATGATCTACAGGAATTCGTCAAGAGGGGACAAACTACAGTGTGTCTTACATTAAACAGAACACCTGAATGTATTATCTTGATGAAGAAACCGTGTAGAGGGGCTACAAAGGATTTTGAAACTTTTTGGGGGAATACCTTTGGTGTTAAAGAAAAACGGCGTAGAGTTTTTTTGACACCCTTGATGACTTATTAACACAGGGAGCATTTGATACAGCTGATAATAGTTAGTTAAGCTTCGGCATGAATCAGAAATTCATACTGAAATGAAGCTTTTTTGACGGTTATATTTAATTATAAGTAATTTCTTGGCAAAAAACTCACCGTTGCTAAATATGCAACGGTGAGTAAATGAGATAATTGGATTTTTTACTAACTTTAATTGATTTAGCAACTTTTGTTGATTTCACAAAGTTAGCGGGGGATCGCACTTTCCTTTATGCGCTGTAGATGGTCTTGCCTTCCTTGATGGTTTCCAGAACAACAACATCCTTGAGCTTGTCAACGTCAACAGTCAGGGGGTTGGAATCCAGAACAACCAGGTCAGCCAGCTTACCTGCGGTGATGGAGCCCTTGATGTCTTCTTCAAAGAATTGATATGCGCCATTGATTGTGATACCCTTCAGAGCTTCGTAAACACTCAGCTTCTGGTCTTCGCCCAAAACGCGGCCTGCGGGAGTGGTGCGGTTTACTGCATTGTGCACTGCGAACATAGCGTTGGGATTTACAACGGGAGAGTCCTGATGCATGGTGTAGTTAATGCCGCGATCAATAGCAGCGCGAATGGGAGAAATGTGCATACCACGGTCATGACCCAGAACGGAAGTGTAGTGGTAGTCGCCCCAGTAGTGGATGTGGTCAACAAAGAAGGTTGCAATCATGCCGATTTCAGCCATGCGATCCAGCTGGTCGTCACGGACAGTCTGGCAGTGAACCATAACGGGACGCAGATCCTTCTTCAAGCCGGTTTCTTCAATCGCCTTGG
>JAFQPT010000179.1 GCA_017411665.1 Oscillospiraceae bacterium
ATTTCCAGTGTGACTACGCAGAAGGCTGCCACCCCAAAATTCTGGAGAAACTGACTGAAACCAACTTTATGCAGACTCCCGGCTACAGCGAAGACTCCATCTGCGATGCAGCCCGCGATGCAATCAGAGCGGTCTGCGGCACTCCCGATGCGGATGTCCATTTTCTGGTAGGCGGTACACAGGCCAATACCACCGTGATTTCCCATATTCTGCGTCCCTGGCAGGGTGCGCTGTGCGCGGATACAGGTCACATTGCTGTCCATGAAACAGGCGCAATCGAAGCAACGGGACATAAGGTGCTGACCATGCCCAACACCAACGGCACCATCACAGGTGACCAGATTCGCGACTACTGCACCAATCACTTCAATGATGGTGCCCATGAGCACATCGTACAGCCCGGCATGGTATATATTTCCTTCCCCACCGAAAGCGGTACTTTATACAGCAAAGAACAGCTGACTGATGTTTACGCAGCGTGCAAGGAATGGGACTTGCCTTTGTTTGTGGACGGTGCCCGTCTGGGCTACGGTCTCATGAGCTCCGCTTGTGACCTGACGATTCAGGAACTGGCACAGCTGTGTGACGTATTCTACATTGGCGGCACCAAGTGCGGTGCGCTGTTCGGGGAAGCAGTGGTCATTACCAATGACAAGCTGAAGAAGGACTTCCGCTACTCCATCAAGCGTCACGGCGGTATGCTGGCAAAGGGAAGACTGTTGGGCGTACAGTTCCTCACGTTGATGGAAAACGGTCTTTACTTTGACATCTGCAAGCAGGCCATCGACTATGCACTGCAGATTCGTACTGCATTCCAAGCCAAGGGCGTGGAAATGTTCGGTACTTCCATGACCAATCAGCAGTTCCCCATTTTGTCCGAAGCGCAGATGGCAGTATTCGACGGTAAGTTTGCCTATGAATATTGGGGCAGATACGATGACACCCATCATATCGTCCGCTTTGCCACCGGCTGGGCAACCAAGCAGGAAAATGTGGATGCTCTGCTGGCAACCATTGCGGAGCTGTAAGATTAAATTAAACAAACAACCCCCATGTTTCAAATGTCTGAAACATGGGGGTTATGTTATTTGCGTTTTTCGTAGAGAAAGTCTTGGTAAATAGTATTGAAGAGTGCCTTTTGTTCGGCGGTGGGGATTTCTTCGTTCACATAGATGTTTTCGCAATCCATGACGGCCTGCATCAATATTTGCGCAGCCCAAATGGGGTCCTTTCCGTCTAACAGCCAGTTGATCGTGACCTCTGCTGCGCGAATCATTGTGAGATACATTTCCTTGTAATATTCGTGGTCGGATTTCATAATACTACCTCATTGGGTTCATACACGATGTTTTCAGTGCCATGTTGCAGGATGAGATTGATAATCTCGTTTCGAGAACGGTTACTTGTTTTTGCGATTTCGTCAATTCGTTCCAAAAGATCAATGCCGATACGAACAGAAATCACTTTATGACCATCGTCACCACGTTTTTTTATTTTTAATGGCTCGTAGTTCATAGGCTGTACCTCTCAATCTGTATTCAGATTATAGTAGGTTTTGCCTTTTTTCTATATTAAAATTTGAATACAAATGTATTCGGAGAAATAGAATAACACCGTATTGATGTCCAATACGGTGTTATTTTTGCATTGGCCTTTAGGACAAAGCACCCCCCAGTTGAACTGGGGGTGTGAAGTGCTTATAGCGGTAAAAGGCCCCCTTGCCTAAAGGGGGCTGTCAGACGCGAGGAACGAGCGGATGACTGGGGGATAAAAATGTAATAAAACTGCGATATAGAATCCCTCCGACATTTGCTCGCAAGCTCGCAAATGCCACCTCCCTTTAGGCAAAGGAGGCTTTGTCGGTTTATGGACATTACCGATTTATCGGTAGTAGGGCATGAAATGCAGAAGAAAAATATTTTCAGTGCACCTTGAGATGCAGCCGGTAACAGGCCCTTGAAGGGCCTCACAAACCACCGGTTTAACCGGTGGTTTTGATTTGAATCAGTATATAGATGAGAGCTTAGGCTCCTCTTACACAGGGGAGGCTTGATACTTATTCGTTCAATTCCCCACGGATGTTTTTGCTCATGAGGGTTTTAATCTCTTCTTTTTCCAAATCCAGAGAGAACAGGTAATACAGCTTGGTCAGCGCGGCTTCCGTGGTCATATCCTTGCCGTTGACGGCACCGATATCGTGCAGCGCCTTACTGGTGGCGTACTGACCTAATGTGACGGTGCCCTGCATGCACTGGGAGCAGACAGTAATGATGGTGCCGGAGTTATAGGCTTTTTCGATGATGTGCAGCAGATAGTTGCCCGAGGAGGGGATGTTGCCCGCACCGAAGGTTTCCAGCACGACCCCCTTCAGACGGTCGGTCATGATGTGCTCGAAAATTTCAAACTGGATGCCGGGGAACACCTTGATGACCCCTACAGGCACTTCCTTAAAGGGCTGGAAGGTGAACTGCCCTTCTGCGGGAGGCAGCAGGACACTGCGGTTATACTGAATGGTGATGCCCGCTTCCGCCAGATGGGGACAGTTGGGAGAATCGAAGGCCAGCAGCTGGTCGGAAGAACGCTTGGTGGTGCGGTTGCCGCGCAGCAGCACGCCGTTGAAGTAAACACATACCTCGTGCACTTCACCGGAGGCAGCGATGAGGACAGAGTTGATGATGTTGTCCTTGCCGTCGGAACGCAGCTCACACAGAGGAATCTGCGCACCTGTGAAGATGACGGGCTTGCCAAGGTTTTCCAGCATGTAGGACACTGCGGAGGCGGAATAGCCCATGGTGTCGGTGCCGTGGAGAATGACAAAGCCTTCGTAATCGTCGTAGCGGTCGGCGATGGCCTGTCCGATTTTGTTCCATTCCCGTACGGTGATATCGGAAGAATCCAGCAGGGGAGAGAACTGAACCAGATCCCAGATGGGGGCATCGGGGTGATTCAAATCGGGAATGGCTTCCAGATTGCTGCGGAAGGAATCGGGATTGGGCACATATCCGTTGGGAGAATGAATCATCCCGATGGTGCCGCCTGTATAGATGATGCAGATTTTCTTGACTCTCATAGCATAACGCTCCTTATGACTGCTGTCATCAATATACCATTTGGACAATTGTGTTGCAAGAAAAACCCACCATACCGAGGTATGGTGGGTTTGCTGTTTGTTTGGAAGAATCAGCCGATTTCCACGCCTGCTTCTACCAGCTTGCTCAGCGCAGCTTCGTCACCGACGATGACAACGTCGGGGTGCAGCTGCAGGATGGATGCGGGGCATTTGGGGTCGATGGGGCCCAGAACGGTGTTGTAAAGTGCGTCTGCCTTGCCTGCACCGTTTGCAATCAGCAGTACGCGGGCAGCGTTCATGATGCAGCCCATGCCCATGGTCAGAGCCTGACGGGGAACTTCGTCGCGAGTTGCAAAGAAACGGGTGTTTGCGTCGATGGTGCTGTCGGTCAGGTCAACAATGTGGGTAGCCTTGGTGAATACACTGTCGGGTTCGTTGAAGCCGATGTGGCCGTTGTGACCGATGCCCAGCAGCTGCAGGTCTGCATAGCCCAGTGCTTCTATGATTTCGTCGTATTCCGCACATTCCGCTGCAGCGTCTTCTGCCAGACCGTTGGGGACAAAGGTGAAGTCCTTGTCGATATCAACGTGGTTAAACAGGTTGTCGTTCATGAAGTAGCGATAGCTCTGGTCATGTTC
>JAFQPT010000180.1 GCA_017411665.1 Oscillospiraceae bacterium
CAGAACTGTGAGCATATCTTCTGCCTTGCGGGCCAGATAAGTGAACTTCTGCTCATGGCTGGTGGTGGGATCGGTCAATGTATTGTAAATTGCTTGCCGCTTTTCTTCGATCATTTCAGGAGTAAGAACTCTTTTCATAAGACATGCCTCCCCAAATTATAATTTAACAGATATATTGTAACATGTTTTAACAATCACATCTACTTTTTTTTCGACACGAACCGCCAGAATTAGAGACATAAAAATGTGAAATATTCCAATTTCTCCCACTAAAAAGAAAAAAACAGAGAACTCCGAAGAGTTCTCTGTTTAAAATTGTCTGAGTATTGAATTACTGCAGAATGAATTCGGGGCATTCTGCGGAAGTGGTGGGAACAACGATAGAACCGTCGATCAGACCAGCCTTAGCTTCTTCAACAGCTGCCTTCATGTCGTCGGTCAGCAGATCCTGAGTGGGAGCTACGTCAACGCCGCCGTTGGTGATATCGTACATAACGATGCCGCCCTTGAAGGTGCCGTCCTTAACAGCCATAGCGATGTCCTGAGCTGCGATGTCAACGCGCTTCATAGCGGAAGTGATAACGGTTTCGGGAGCCAGGTAGGACTGGTCAGCGTCAACGCCGATTGCGTAGATCTTGTTTTCCTGGCAGCCGGTGATAACGCCGGCGCCGGTGCCGCCTGCTGCATGGTAAACAACGTCAGCGCCCTGAGTTACGAAGTTCTTAACTGCGGTGGAGCCAGCAGCTACGTCGCCGAAGGAGTTTGCATTGTACTGCAGAACCTTTGCATCGGGGTTAGCAGCCAGAACGCCTTCAATGTAGCCGATGCCGAACAGGTTCATGTTTTCGGAAACCATGCCCTGAACGTAACCAACAACGTTGGATTCGGTTGCCATACCTGCAACGATACCTACCAGGTAGGAAGCCTGTTCCTGAGCGAACATCAGGCAAGCAACGTTGGGCAGATCGATGGAAGCATCGTCGATGATAGCGAACTTCTGGTCGGGGTTAGCTTCAGCAGCCTTCTTGGTTGCTTCTGCCAGCTTGAAGCCGGTGCACAGAATCAGGTCGTAGCCGTCATCGATGAAGGTCTGGATGTTGGTGTCGTAGTCAGCGTCGGTTTCGGAAACCAGGTGAGCGATTTCGAACTCATTGGGGTCCAGCTGGTTCAGGCCTTCCCAGGTAGACTGGTTGAAGGACTGGTCGTTGATGCCGCCGGTGTCGGTAACCATACCGATCTTGATCTTAACTGCACCGTCATCAGCGCCGGTGTCGGAGCCGCCACATGCTACCAGAGAGAAGCACATAACGAGAGCCAGAATCATTGCGAGAATCTTCTTCATAAGATTTTCATCCTCCTAAATATTTTATGCCGCTTTTCACGGCATATCTAGGTGCATTATAATATATCCTTTCCCCGTTTGCAACCTTTCATTGTGCATTTTTCGTCAATTTTATAAAAATTGATATTACCTTTTTAATCGCGAGCATTTCAGCAGAAATGCTCTATCGCTGATGCAACGCGATTTCAAGGGGAGCCAAGTGGATGCATTTCCGCTTCATATTCCGATTTAGCAAGAGCCGTGCGGAAAATCTCACCAACGCATGTCATTCTGAGGGAACTTGTTCCCGAAGAATCTCAAAGGCAAGAGCAGAGTCCACTCTAACCGTGTATTTGAGATCCTTCGGCTGCGCCTCAGGATGACAGAGTGCGGTGCTGTTGTTTGCGCTTAAAACTCCGATTTGTCGCGCTGTTCCAACACGCAAAAACAGCCTGTCTAAAAAGACAGGCTGTTCTCATTTACATATCTCAATCCAGCAATACCGCGGTATCCAGTGCGATTTCCAGCATGCGGATCATGCTTTCCTGACGCTGCTGACTGGTCAGATCCGGTTCGTCATTGACGATGTGGTCAGAGATGGTGCACAGGCACAGTGCGTTCTTCCCGGCTCTGGCTGCATTCATATACAGAGCTGCTGCTTCCATTTCCACGCACATGACGCCCATCTTCGCCCAATCCAGAGAGCTGACATCACCGTAGAAGCAGTCGGAAGACAGGATATTGCCTACATGCAGCTCTACGCCTCTTGCCTTTGCAGCTTCTTCCGCTGCACGCAGCATCTTGTAGCTTGCGATGGGTGCATAGGTGCCGGGCAGACCGAAGCTGTGGGCATAGTTGGAGTTGGTGCAGGCACCCATGCCGGCTACCACATCCATAACATGCAGATCAGACTGCAGTGCCCCTGCACTGCCTACACGGATGATATTTTCAACACCGTA
>JAFQPT010000181.1 GCA_017411665.1 Oscillospiraceae bacterium
TCACCGAGCCTCAGAGCGAAACCGATGCGGAATTCCTCGCACTGGTGGAAGCCTTCATCAGCGAGGATGCGGAAGCAAAGTTCGACCGTCTGATGACCCTGCACACCGAATTCCTGCCCCAATTCGAGACCTTCCTCACCCGCGACATGGCTGACCCCCAGCTGGAGGACGGCGCAAAAACCATGGTGCGCCTGCTGAAGGACTGGACCACCAGTATTTACGTCAACGACAAGGGCGAAACCGAGGGCATCGACGACTGGCAGCTGTGGTCTCAGACCCGCGTGGATCTGTGCTATCTGGTACAGGAGCTGGATGCCAAGTATAATCTGCTGCCCGACACCAAGTACATCGTGCAGCAGTACGATTACATCCTGCCCATCTGGCAGGCACAGCTGGAGGTACAAAACGATTTGGCGTCTCAGCTGAAAAAGCCCAAGAAGCTCTGGTCCGACGAGGAAAAGTGCTACTACATCACCTACACCAACAACACCCAATTCGACATCGACGTGACCCTCTACGGCGACTACTTCACCACCGAGCACCGCTACTTTACCGACAAGGTGAAGGCCACGGGACTCAAGCCCGGCGAAAGCGTGACGCTGTACATGAAGCGCATGCCCGACGATTTGTCCGAGTGGCTGGCCGACTGGGTGGTTGACAACTACTACGTAGACGGCATCAACATTTACGACTACTATTAAGCGAAAAAAGACAGTCCTGCGGGGCTGTCTTTTTTGCGGTTATTCTTCGATTTCCACCGCACAGTGTTTCTGCGGACCGTCCGGCGCCCCTTGCGGGTGTGCATAGCTAGGCCGGTCCCTACAAGTCCTCATTCGATGCGGCAATTCTCCGCACCTTTCATGCCTCGCCGTGACGGATGGGGTGGCCTTCTATGCGGTCTTGCGCATTGTCTCCGTTTCCTGTAAAATGAAGAAAACCAACCGCAACGAAAGGAGCATGCCCGATGATTTGTCCCAAATGCGGCTATGACAACAAAGACACCTCCAAATTTTGCACCCACTGCGGAGACCCCCTTCTGCTAAGCGACAAGTCCCCTGCCGATGCTTTTACCGCCAATCAGGTATGGAACATGGAAATTGAACAGGAGCAGAACAAATCCAACAGCCGCACCGCGCTGATCGTGCTTGCCGTCGCAGTCGTGTTAATCGTGGGTCTGGTGGCTGCGGCACTGTTTCTGCTGCCCGAATTCGGCTTCGGCAACGGCGATTGGGACGACGGCCACGTGGAATACGACCTGACTATGTGCAACATCACAGGGACGGCCGACGACGAATTCCGCACCGACTTCCCCGCACTGGTGACCTTCACCTATAACAACTGCTACGACCTGCAGTGGGCAGTGATCCAAGAGCGAGAGCTGCTGGAGCCCTACCGCACCGCTGCATTTGACGATCCCGCACTGCAGGGGCTGGTCGAGGACTACTTCACGGCGCTGGACGATATGTACAACGCCCAGCATGAAGAGGACGGAATGCTGCTCATCGACGATAACAGCGCATGGTACACCGCATACTGCGAAATGTGTCTGACCGTTGGCATGCTGCAGGCGCAATATGACATATTCCCCAAGGACGACATTTACATCCCCGTCTACTACAGCGCCGACGGCATGTCCCGCTATGCCGAGCTGTTGGCGGAAATAGAGTTTGCTGATGCACTCACGGGGCTTCTCCCCACATGGGATGCCCGTGAGCGGGCCTACACCGTCACCCTCACCAACCACGGGGAATATATCGCCGACCTCATCGTCTACAACGACTACGAAACCGAAGACGACTGGCTGTACGAGGAGGACGAGATCATTGTGTACCCCGGCGAGACCGTGACCATCGTGCTGGAGGAAATGCCCGACGAGTATGAAAATTGGTATGCGGACGTATACGTAATGGAGCTGTATATGGAGGACGAGCTGCCCCTGTACGATTATTACTGGGAACGCTTCTACGACGAATTCAGCAAATAACACACAAACGGAGAGGAACAATGTTCCTCTCCGTTTTTTCATTTCACGCTACATCCATATGTACATAGCTTCCGTCGATGGCATAGGCATATCGAATTGCGGGCAGAGTCTTCACAAAGCTCAGCACCGTATTCGCATTCTGCCCCTCCACGCGGAAATCCATGGCCTTGCCCGATTTGTGGCGGCTGCCGTCCACACCGCCCACTGCGGCATTGTGACGGGCACAGCGCACCCCGCTGGATACGTACACAGGCCCGCCGAAGTGCTCCCGCACCTGCTCCGCCGCTTCCACCAGCACCCTGTGAGGCTCTGCGGGGAAGCCGTCGCAGTACCTGCCGCATTTGCAGCGAAATTCACTGCGGCTGAAATACCGAATCCCGTCCCACCAAGTCTCCTTGGTGGGCATTTTGTCCTCCGCAACCGCCAGAATCAGCTGCAAAGTCTGCATATCCGCTCTGCCTGTGGCTTCTTTGTTTCGAGCTGTCTGCCACGCTGCCACCGCCGAGGCGGTTTCCATGCCCGCAAGACCGTCGATTGCCATAGTGCCGTCGGTCAGCGCCTTTTGCAGCTGCGTGAGAATATCCACAGTCAGCGCCTCGGTGGCAGGGCCGAAGATGCCGTCCACTGCCATACCGTAGGTACGCTGCAGATCTTTGGTCGCCTCTGCGGACAGGCTGCCCCAGATACCGTCGATGGCTCCGTCATAATAGCCCAGCAGCCACAGCTGCCATTGCTTTTGCCGAACCGTCATTCCGCCGCCTCTTTTCCGCTGCCCAGCTGCTTGCGCACCTGATTGCAGCCTGTGGCCGCCAGCCCCGATGCGATGCCCACCGCAGCGGCGGTCAGATAGTCCTGTGCAGGGAATGCGGGCATGATGTGCATGGCCAGAATTCCCAGTACCCCGCCTGCGGACCCGCAGATCACGGGAATGATTTTGTGCTCCACTGCGGGGATCAGCTTCACCGCTTCTCCCAGCAGATAGCTGATGACGGTGATCGCCACCACAGTCGCCATTCCAAAGTTTTCCATCGTTATTCTCCTTTCTCGTCTCTGTAGGGACCGACATCCTTGGCGGTCCCTACAACTCCTCATTCCGTGCGGCATTGCCGACATTCTCCGCACCCATTCCACCAAATCAAAGCCGCA
>JAFQPT010000182.1 GCA_017411665.1 Oscillospiraceae bacterium
CCCTCTGCGTCAAAGCCCGCATTGACAAGGCGCTTTGCCAAATCATCGGCGCAGCTGCCTGCCACCAGCGCCTTATTGCCGTGGACAGTTGCCAGCTTTTCAAAGTTTGCCTCATTTATCCAGCTGTAATCGGTCCCGTCGGCAGCCTTGTTGTTCAGCAGGAATACGGGCAGGAAATCTTCCTTGATGCCGCTGAGGTAGTCGATGACCTGATCGCAGCCCACCGCATTTTTCACCAGAATCATACGGAAGGTCATGTCCTTGTAGGTCAGCTTTTCCATACGACCAAAACCGCAGGCAAAGTGCTCGCAGGCTCCCAGAGCGGTTTCCGCAGCCACACCAAAGGACATGGCAGCTGCCGCCGCACCAATGGCATTGTATACATTATAATCCGCAGGCAGGTTCACACGGACATCGTAGCTTCGGTCACCCATCTGTACCTTCACATCGGAGCTGTCGGGACCGCGATTGGGGATATCCGCAACGGTTACATCCATTTGGGGCTTCTTGTAGCCGCACTTGGGGCAGCGGAAGGCGCCCAGATGGCCGTAAATGCGGTAATCGTATTCATAGGGTGCACCGCAGCGGATGCAGTTGGGAGCCGCGGAAACCGCAGGAGCTTCCCCACCGCCCAGCGCTTCTCCAAAGCCGTAGAAGGTGCAGGCATTGGGCACATCCCCTGCCAAAGAGGCGGTCAGCGAACAGTCGGCATTGAGCACGACCTTGCTGTCGGGAGAGCCGAGAATTCCCTCACGGATGCAGGCAAGCACATTTTCCATGCTGCCGTAGCGGTCCAGCTGGTCGCGGAAGAGGTTGGTCACCAGAATCACTTCGGGCTTGACCATAGGGACAACACGGCGGAATGCCGCTTCGTCACATTCAAACACCGCAACAGTCTTGTTGGGCTTCCCGCCGAGGCTGCAGTTTTCCATGAGCATGGTGGTCAAACCGCTCATGAGGTTTGCGCCGCTGCGATTTGCGGTACAGTCGATGCCGCCGTCCTGCAGTGCCTGCTCCACGATGCGACAGGTAGTGGTCTTGCCGTTGGTGCCGGTGACCACAATCATACGGATGTCCTTTGCCAGTCGTGCAGGCAGGTCGGGACACAGCTTCAGCGCAATTTCGCCGGGCTTGGCAGTCCCGCCGCGGCGGAGAATTTTGGCAGCCAGCTTCACACAGCGTCCTGCCAGTATTGCCAGAGTTGTACGAATACTCATATCTTCATCTCCTTTTTTAAGACATCTCATTATAAAACAAGTATGTCCCGAATTCAATGACCCGACTGTGAATTTTCGTCGGGAAATGTTTTCCTTGTGTGAATCATGAAACGGAGCTATAATAAAGAAAAACACATATAGGGAGGTTACTCACCATGTTTGATGTAAAAAAGACCACGGAAGAAATCATTCAGTGGATTCGCGACTGGTTTGAAGTCAACGGCAAGGGCTGCAACGCAGTCATCGGCATTTCCGGCGGTAAGGATTCCAGCGTCGTGGCTGCACTGTGCGTGGCCGCACTGGGCAAAGAACGTGTTATCGGTGTACTGATGCCGGACGGTGAACAGAGTGACATTGATTGCTCTCAGATGCTGGTGGATTTTCTGGACATCAAGAGCTACACCTGCAACGTAAGAGCCGCCACCAAGGGTGTACTGGACTGTCTGGATGCAGCGGGCGTACCCGCCACCGAGCAGACCCGCATCAATCTGCCTCCCCGTATTCGCATGTCCACGCTGTACGCAGTCAGCCAGAGCGTCAACGGCCGCGTTGCCAACACCTGCAACCTGTCGGAAGACTGGGTCGGCTACTCCACCCGCTACGGTGACTCCGCAGGGGACTTCTCTCCTCTGGCACAGATTACCGTACAGGAAGTCAAGGACATCGGTCGCTATCTGGGCTTGCCCGAAGTGCTGATTGAAAAGCCCCCCGCAGACGGACTGAGCGGCAAGACCGACGAAGACAAGCTGGGCTTCACCTACGCAGTGCTGGATCGCTATATCCGTACCGGTGAAATCGACGACGAAGCCACCAAGGCACGCATCGACTACCTGCACAAGCTGAACCTGTTCAAGCTGAAGACCATGCCCTGCTACATGCCCGAGAACCCCGCTGAAGGGCTGGGCGTAGTGTAACTTCAAAGAGACGCTTGGAAAGCGTCTCTTTGATTTTTTACAGTCTTTTTTCACTTCTTTCTTATCGCAAATACGAAATTCTGCGAAGCAGGCTTTTTCTCATCAGCAAAAACAGGACGACGGAGATTCCGTCGTCCTGTTTTCACTTATTCTCTTTCCAGCTTGGGCTTTACCGCCTCCAACAGCACGCCCCCGTTTTTCCCGTCATAGGTCAGGAAATACTGGTATTCCGTGCCGTCATGGTCTCGCCAGCGCAGCATGGTTTCGGGCTTGGTGTCGGGCACATTCACCCGAACCCCAAAGCTTTCGGAGGAAATTTCGGGACTGAACAAATGCTGCTGTGTCATATAAAACACTGTCTCCCCGCCGCTGGGATAGGAGTTGACCCCTTCCACAGAGAAATCGTAAATCGTGCCGTTGACCGTCACCACCAGAGGCATCCCCATTTCGCTGATGCCGAAATCAGTCAGCCCCGTCTGCGGACCATCTGCAACATCCACCGTAACCGTGGTATTCTCATAGGTGCGTTGTGCGGGCATCCATTTTTCGTCCAGCACATGGGCAATGCGCGCATAAGGCACGGTGATTCGAATCGTACCCACCGCATAGGCCGCCATGACATAAGGCTGGGCAATAAACTGCAGACCGCTTTCCGTGAACACCCAGTTTTTCAGCATCACATCCAGATAGTTCTTGTAATCGGGAAACAGCCCGTTTTTGTATACCAGATTTTCATCCTCCAGCACCTCGATCAGATACTGGCGGCAAACCTCACGCAGTGCCCATTCGTCATGGGTCAGACTCGCCAAACTCAGCTGCTCACCGCTGACCATATCGTAGCTCATGCCATGCTCTGCGGTGTATCCGTGGACACCACCCGTAAAGGCATAGTCGGAATAACGGAAGCTGGCAACCGCATCGTCCAGACGGGCCACACTGACCTCACGGGTCAGCGCATAGCAGGTGAACCACGTTTCCTTC
>JAFQPT010000183.1 GCA_017411665.1 Oscillospiraceae bacterium
TATGAATAATACTTAGCTGTGTAAGTATATAGGAATTTCCCTCATGAATGAGGTGATAAAATAATAGAGGTATGACCCTCTATTATTTCTTTTTGAGAAGCTGATACCACAATCGAATCTCTCTGGATATGAGAGCTGCAATAGTAGCCACAGCTAACAGAAAGGAAAGTATTCTATCACCTCCTTTTTTTCTTAGTCCGGTTGGTCAGACCGGCCAATCTTATGATTCAATTTAGAAGTATATAATTCCCATACCGCGCCTTCGCCAGTCCTGCGGACTTGCTCATGGCTTGAGTCGCTTTACAGCGCCTCGCGCCGTGCGAAAGTGCCCCCTTTTTCCAAAATCACAAAAAATCAGAGACAGTACAAGAGATATAAAGACAAATAAAACCCTGAAAATGCTCAAACGCACTTTCGCGAATGTTGCACATTCGCTCACGGCTTAGTCGCTCCCGCTCCCTCGCCTTTCGCAAGTCTCTTCGAGCCTTGCTCATGCCTTGAGTCACTTACGTGCCTCGCGGCTTTCGTGAAAGAGAGGAAAAAAGAAGAGAGAAAAGAGAGATTGGGATATTCCAAGGAGGTCAAAATCCCGCTTCCTGTACCCGTTCCAGATAGGAACTGCATTCCTGAATCTGGCGGATGATTTCATCCTGCATGGTATCATCATCCGGCATGTTGAGTGTCAGAACCGCGGACGCAACCGCTGATTCGTCAACATCTGACAAATCACAATCCCCGCACGTCCTGCGGCCGTGCTCAACGGCATGAGTCCCTGCGGGCCACACGCCCATCTCCTGCGCCGCCGCAAGCGAGTCCGAAAATCCGTAATCCGTGATTATCTCCATGCAGTCAGCCGTGTACATCGTTTCGTCATCTATCTGCTCATAGATGTACTCACGAACCTCATCAGAAATGGAAATCCGGGAAATCCAGTCAGATACCACATCCTCAACCACATCCGCCGGATCATCTCCGTCTTCATCCACCCGCTCGAAGACCTCATCCAGAATCTCATCAAGATTGTTGGAGAGGAAGGCATCTGCCGCTCCCCAGACAACGTTTTCCCGTGCGTCATCATAGCCTGTCATGAGCAGTCGCCTCCGAGAATCATGGATACCCATTCTTCAAATGAACCAGATGCAGCGTTCTCAGAGGGGAGTTCTACCGGACGGACAGCCTGATATCCGCTGTTTATCCACTCATAGCGTTCACACTCAATCGTCTTCGGGTTGCCGAAGTTTATGAGAATGCCGCTCTGAATGCCGCTTGCACATAAGTAGAACTGAATCTGTCTCCGGTGCATTGCGTAGAGTCTGGATGCAGCTTTGAGTTCCAGGAGAATCCGGTTATCCACGATGATATCCGCAGCGTATCCATGATTCAGGGTTTCACCATTGTAGAAAACCGGAATAGTGACCTGTCTCTCCGCAGGGAAACCTGCCTTCTTCAGTTCAATCATCATGGCTCTTTCATAGGTTGATTCAAGCATGGAGAAGCCGAGTTCGCTTCTCACCTTCATGGCGAGTCCTGCGATGCAGTACTCATCTGTTCCTTCAACTAAGGTTAATCGTGTCATGATAAACAACAAGCCAAACAGAACGGCACAAAGATGATATTGCTGACGGTATTGGAATGAGGAAGCGGAAGCTGACGAGTGAGAAGACCGGCGGCATTATCTTCTTTGGGCTGAATGAATCATATAAACTGAGAAGACGGGTTTTCACAATGCCACTGGAGAGAAAAGAGCTCGACGCTGACGCTCGCTATCGCCAGTCTTACAGACTGGCTCAAGGCTTGAGGCTCACGCCTCGCGCCAAACGCTGCGTCCGAGACGCGTCGAGAAACCATGGTTGTATTCACTACACTGTGTTGTCCCATCAATTTCTGTTTCCCGCCGCGAGAAAGACGCCGCGTTTAGCGAGCGTCAGCGGCGGGTTGTTTACACCAGAAGTGATTATACGATACAAGCAATCGAAAAAGAGCGGGAGGATGAAATCCTCACGTAAGTATAGGGTGTAATGAATTTACCAAGGAACTGTTCCACTATCAGAACCAGTCCATCCATTCTTACCCTTGAAATAGTTTAAATCGTTGAAAACGTTCTTCTTACCAATCCATGCGTTATTTACAGAATGAACAGAGTATGAGCCACTAATTGATCCCTGATTATTTCCAACAATATATCCAATATTATCAGTATTTCCAGGCTGTGGGAATTCACAGTAAACGAAGATATTTGCAACTGATACATCTTTAATTGCAGATGGAGATGGAGCATATCCAACAATACCACCCCATGAACGACCATTACCTGCATTTACTCCTTCAGTTGAACCTACTTTGTAATAATGGAGGAAGGTATTATCAACACCACCACTTACTCCGTTTCCACTAACGGAACAGGAGGCAATAGTTCCAGTGTTTGTACCTGCAATTCCTCCACCATCACCGTTACCGTAGAGTAATCCTCCTTTCACCTTACAGTCAGTAATCTGTCCCTCGTTAATACCTGCAACCATACCAATACTGGATGCTGATCTGTGACACTGAACTTCACAATTTGTTAATTCAACATTGGAGATAGTGCCAGTGTTGATTCCCGCAACACAACCCATGTATACCCATGCACCATTGTGCTGCGGTGCTTCTCCAAGGAATTTTACTTTTGCGAGTTTCAGGTTTTTGATAGTTCCAGAGTTCTTTGCAAACAGACCATAGTATTTTGTTTCGGTAAATTCTGTTGTATCGACAACAGTGAGATAGTTACCTGTCTGGTGTCCTGTGACAGTATGACCATTTCCATCAAGAACCCCGCTGAATACTGCATCTCTTGGAATAGTGTACCCAGTTAAATCAATGTCAGCTACAAGTTTGTAGTGACCGTCTAAATCATTGTAAATGTTTAGGAAATCCATTGCGGATGCAACATTGTATGGTAATTCTGCAGAACCAGGCTTTGCAGTATTGAGAAGTGAGTGTCCGTTGTAATCAAAGTTAATCGCGGATAAATCATAGGTGAACCTCTCATATCCGGTCATGTCAATGTTGTTTGCTAACCGGTAATACTTGGTTATGTCAGCTGGAACAAGAAGTAATTCATACACGGTTGAAATCTGGAATGGATCACTTTCTGTTCCAGAACCTTTGTAAAGCTGAGAGATGTCAAGATTCTTCATATCAGCGTTGAATCCATCAGATGGAATTGAGAAATATTCCCCATCATTACAGAATTCCATCCTCGAAAATAATGTCCCGTCAATAATCTTTGAATCGTAGTATGAGATTTCAATTTTCTGTGTTTTTAAATTGTAAACATAGGTCTTTGTAACAATACATGAACCTTTTACAACATATCGATAATAACGGTCGTGTGGATATGGGTCTAAACTAATTGTAGTTCCCATTTCTTTACTAGATACATAATCTTCTGTTACGTCTTCACTATCAGATATAGAAGAAGTTGTATCCCAGGTCATACTTGTACTGGAAGATGTGGTAGTAGTATTCCCACGCATTTTGTCATTCATGATATTTCCACCCAGTTCTATAGGTCCAAATTTGAACTTGACATTGAGACCGGAAAGATATTCCTCATTATAATCACTATGCTCAGAAGAGGTAGTTTTACTACCACCAGTAGAATCCGTAATTGTCCTCTCTATACTCTTGGTTGTTGATTTTGCAATTTCAGATCCAGATGATACTGACAACACCTGTCCACCAGTGTTGTAAACTGTGTCAGTCAAAACAGAAATAGTTGCCCCTTCAACCTGAGCGAGATAGTAAGTAATATACACATTATCATCATTGACGACAATACCTTCAACTCCAGTTAAGAGAGTTTGTTTATATCCATCCATATAATGCTTATAACTTGCCTCTGCCTTCCACTTTGCATAGAGAGTTATGTCACTTGTTACAACATCGGAATTAAAGTCCCATTTTGTTCCATCGATACAATCCGGAGTTGTATACCATCCCATGAATGTATAGTGGTTTCGTGTTGGAGTGTCAGGAACTGGAATCTTCCCATTTTCCAGAATTGTTGGCGGGTTTACAAACGAGCCGCCATTGGTGTCTAATGTTACCTTATACTCGATGACATCTTCACCGGTGAAATATGCATAAACTGCAACCTCTCCTGCAAGCGGCATATCAAGCAGAGATGTGAAAGTAACCTGTTTATCCCAGACGCCTTTGTCAAAATACCATCCTGCAAAGGAATACCCTTCTTTTGTTGGGTTTGGCGGGAAAGAAAGAGAGTTCGTTCCATCAACCCCCATCTGATAATACAGCTTATCATCTACATAGAAATTGACAGTCATGTCCGTAATACAACCTGCCGAGCAGACAACCAGAAGTACCATAAGAAATGGAGCAATCTTGCTGATACTTTTTAGAATTTTGTTATGAGTCATACTTTTGCCTCTAAGTTCATTTCAGTACATTTTGATGTGGTTCACTGGTCAATACGAAAAATTGTGAGTGACAAAAACCGGAGGGGGTTTCTGTTTGAAAACAAACACCATCCGATTCACTTTCGTTTCACTTCGCCTTTGAATTTGTTTGTCTCATCGTAGTATCCTGAGTCTGTTTTGCCAAACAGTCCCTGACTTACGGCATACTTTGATACATATACTGTTGAAAGGGAGGTACACTCCTCAATCGTTCCATATGACGTCATATGATTTGCCAGATCCCGAATTGGCTCTGCAACTCCTGCAATGCCGCCTGCGTATCCTTCTGCGGCAGAATTTTTCAGCGTATTGCTGCTGACCGTGCCATATGACACACAGTTTCGAAGAGTACCGGTTCCTGCGAAATTTCCAACCAGCCCTCCGGCATATGCGTAGCTGCGTTTTCCCGAAGATGTTCCGGACGCCTCTGCGATAAGATTGCCATCGTAGGATGATTTTTCAATGAGGGCACCAAGAGAAAAGTCTGCATTGTCATATAATCCGCAAATACCGCCCACATATCCATTTCCATGAATTGTGCCGGTTACCCTGCAGCTGTGAACCCACCCATAGGTTACTGAACCGGCAATTCCGCCAACAACGCCTACAGTGTTCTTTAATGAGCGTGACTCGGGGTCAAGAAGAATATCTCCGGTAAAGGTACAGTATGACACATCCCCAGAACCTGTCAGGTGACAGACAATACCGCCAACGTCTCTGATTTTGCCTGAAATCGTTCCGGATACCGTACAGTCATAAATCTGATCTACAACGTTCTTTGTCGATTCAGTATCAAGGAAGCGGTATATGATTCCGCCAAATCCATCAAGAGGAGTGGTGGATATTTCTGAGACTTTACATTTCTGAATTCTTCCGTATGAGGTATGAGCAATTACTCCGACAGTCTCTGTGCCGGATGTTCCGGAGATTTTTACATTTTCAAAGTTCAGATTACAGAGGAGAGAATCTTTGTGAAGGGTATGGATGAATCCCAGTTCTGAATCTTTACTGTCAGGAAGGACGCCGGCATCAATATGCATGTTGCGTATGGTATAGCCGTTTCCATCAATTGTACCATAGAATTGGTGTGCAGAATCCCCAAGCGGTTTCCAGGAGTATCCGGATAAGTCAATATCATTTCCAAGGACATAATTAGTGTACCCGCCTTCACCAGTTGCTGTCTGGAAGGAAGATATACTCATTAAATCTTCAGGTGTGGAGAGAACAATTGGAACATCAGATGTTCCGCCAACCATGAATCCAATTACTGCCAGAAGAATGATGAAGAGAACAAAGAGAAGGAAGACACCAGAGATGCCAAGCAGAGTCCATTTTACTATCTTTTTACCAGTCTGCTTTCCTTTATCCTTCTTTTCGGATTCAAGATTCTGACGTTCTATCTCCTGCCGCTGTCGCTCTTCCCGCTTTTTCTCAGCGGCAATCCTGCTTTTTTCTTCCCTTAGTCTATGACATTCCGCAGCTTTCCCTTTAGCATCTTTGTACTGAGAGATAGAAGAGAATGCATCTTCAGCTGCGCGATATTCTTCCCGTTGCATCTTTTCCAGAGCAGAGTTGTAGATGGTAGAAAGAACAAGTTCTCTACACTCTTCAGCCTGTCTTTCTGCGTCTTTATACTGCTGGATAGTGCTGAAGAGTTCCGCTGCCGCAGTATATTCTCCTCTGTTCTTCTTTTCCAGAGCCGAATCATAGGCGTCCCGCAGTGCTCCTTCCTGACAGTCCTTTACCTGCTGTTCTGCATCCTTATAGGAAGAGATACGGCTGAACTCTGCTGCTGCTTCATCATACTTCCCCTGTTTTTTCAGCTGAAAGGCGTGCTGATATGCAGAGTCCTCAACATATCCAAGCAGAACTTTTCTGTACTCATCATCTGCAAACTGGCATGCACGTTTGAAGTTCCGGTCATCCATCAGGGAGACTGACGAAGCAGCCAACTCTTCTTCAGTATGGAGACCATGGGCAATCATCAGTTTGCCCACGTATGCTTTTGCATTCTCTGGATTTCTGTTCAGGACTTCTTCTAAGAGTTCATCTGCACGTTCATACTCACCGTCTTCGATAAAGATGAACGCACGCTTCAGGCGAGGGTTGGAGGGAGAGTCTGGTGTCATTTGTTAACACTAACTCCCATGAAGGTACAGTCAGTAATTACAGGATCATGATTAAGCCTACGTACTTCACATGCTACACCAGGTACATTTCCATCTATATTTCCAGATACATGACATGATGTTAACGTGCCGTCTGTTAAACTATAAACAAGACCACCACATTCTCCTTTGGATTGATAGGAAATACCTGATACCGAACATCCAGAAATTGTACCATAACAATATGCTACAATTACACCAACAAGTTGATTCTCTTTAGTACCTGTTATATGGACATTTTCAAAGTTCAAATTTTTAATGACGGCAGATTCACTCATCGCCCAAACAAAACCAACAGGAACCCATTTTTCAGGTAATACTGTGGCATCAATATGCATATTGTGTATTGTATAGCCATTTCCATCGATAGAACCATGGAATATACCTTTATTACCTTCTCTATAGTTTTTCATGCCGAGAGGTATCCAGTCATATCCAGTTAAATCAATATCATTTGTAAGAACATAATAGTTGTATCGATCATTTTTTGTATAGTAATCATTAATCTCTTCTGAGAATGAGTTTATACGCATCAAATCTTCAGCCGTGGAAATTAAAATTGGATTATCTTCAGTACCAGGTCTATGTTCATCAAGGTAACCAATGATAAACACTGCGGCGCAAATAATCGCAATGACCCCCAAAACTGTTGGCACACCAATTAGGATGGCTCTCCTCTTTTTCTCCCGCTCTGCTTTTATCCTAAGTTCCCGTTCTTCATCCTCTTTTTTTCGAAGCTCACGTCTTTTCTCTGCTTCAATCCGGCTTTTCTCCTCACGCAGGTTCTGACACTCATCCACCTTTTCTTTGGAATCCTTATACGATGAAATTGAAGAGAATATTCCTCCTGCTTTCCGGAACTCGCCCATCTGCATTAATTCTACAGCAGAATCATACACAGCCTGTAAGATGAGGTCTCTGCATTCTTCAGCCTGCTTTTCAGAATCCTTGTAAGAAAGAAGGGACAGGAACTCTTTTTCAGCCTCTTCATACTGTGCCTGATTTTTCATCATAAGAGCATGCTGATAGGCTGACTCACATGGTTTACTCAATACAGTCTTTCTATAGTCATCATCCGCATACTTATATGCACGCTTGAAGTTACTCTCCTCCACTATGGATAAAGATTCAAATTCCAGGTCAGCTTCTGTATGGAGCTTGTGGGAAATCAGAACTTTACCAACATAGGCTTTGGCATTCTCCGGATGCCGATTCAGGACTTCCTCTAAGAGTTTATCCGCACGATCATACTCACCATCCTCAATAAAGAGGAACGCACGCTTCAGCAGTGGAGTAATGTCATTTTCAGGCTCTTCATCGTCAGAGACAATCTTCGACTTATGAGAAATCAGTTTGCTGAGATTCCGTGTGAGGTCAGGCAGAAAAGCGATGTTTGCCATGTCAAGTGCCTGCAGATGGGAGAACTCATCTGGAAGGTCATAGGCATCCATATCACGATAACAGGGAATCAGGGTTCGCTTGGTCTTCGGGTCTGCTCGCATTAGATGCAGGTAGCGAGACCACTCGTTCTTAACCCAGACCGCATTGAAATACTCAGGCTTTGTTCCAAGAACTAACATGACCTTGGCAGATGTCAGAGCTGCGAAGATGTACGGCTCGTACTCCTGACCAAGCTTGTTTTCCAGAGTAATTGCCGCGAAGAACACCTTCAAACCAGAGTTGGTCAGTTCATGATAAATCTCATTGGCAATGACACTGTCTTTGGTTCTTGCTCCGGACTCATCAGTTTCCTTGTAACAGATGAACACATCAAACGGCTTTTCGGATTTGACAATCTCCAGAATCTTCTTCTGCAGTCCGTTGATTGCTGCTGCCTGCTCTTCATAGACCGCACGAGATACAGAATCTGCATACTGCAAGACTGCCTGATAATCTGTGTCTGTCAGGATCGATTCTACCTGGGTTCTGTGACATGTTGGAATCCGCTCTTTGGTGAGCGGGTCTTCCACATACTCTACCCCATACTTACAGAGAACAACACCCCAGTGAGCTTCTGCTTGCGTGTTATCAAGGTCTAAGATTTTCTCATAAACCTCTAATGCCTTATCAAAGTCTCCCTTTAACCTGAGATTGTTTGCACGGTTGAAGAGATTGACTATGACTTCATCATTACTTGTTGGAACTGTCTGCGTTGTTCCGCAATACTCGCATTCCGCAACGGTCGCTCCGTCCTGAACAGACAGACTTCCGCCGCACATTTTACATTTGAAGACTGACATGATTTGAATTTACCTGCCTTTATATCCAGAATATCCTATCCGTGTTAGCGAAGGAACAAGAACGTCCCTATTGCTCCTACAATAACAATTACCACCGGCACCCAGGTATCAAAATTCAATGCTATAGCTGAACTTAAAATGAAAAGCCAAATGAGCATGAATACAACGTAATATGGCAATCTACGCCTGATGTTACCCATCTTAGAATAATCTTTTTTCAATTTGTCCAGAGCATTCTGATATGAGTGAATTAACTCCTTTGCACCATCATCATCACAAATGGGTTGAAGGCTCTGAATTGCACGATTATAATTACCATAAAATGCCAATTCTTTCGCACGCTGATACATGCATTCTTTCTGTAATGTTGCAGCATCACGATAGTCTGATATTTTACCAAAAATACCAGAGGCTTCATCATACTTTTCCTCTTCCATAAGAGTAGAAGCTTCATCATAGAGAGCCTGTATAGAATGCTCATGACATTGAACAGCACGTTCTTCAGAATCACTATAATTGTTCAGTGTCTTAAATATCTTTGAGGCAGTTTCATACTGCTTCAGCTCCATCAGCTCCAATGCTGCATCATAAATCATCTGAACTGTAATATTCCCTGTATTGTTCTGATTATCAGGTGCAGTTAGATGCAGTGAAATTTCCTTGAACAATTCATTTGCTTCTTCATACTCTCCTGACTGAAGGGCTTTTTTTGCAGTATGATATTTTTCTTCCAGTGCTCTGTCAAGAATCGCCTGATTATATCCAAGCAATACTGCCCGGAATTCATCATCTGCAAAACGGCATGCCTTCTTAAAATGAGGGTCTTCAGAAATCGCTGATGAATACTGCATAAGCTCTTCTTCCGTATGAACACGAAGTTTTACCATCAGTTTTCCAAGGTACGATTTTGCATTCTCTGGGTCATGGTCTAACACCATCTCAAGAAGTTCATCTGCACGGTCAAACTCACCATCCTCAAGAAACATAAAAGCACGCCGAAGAAGAGGGTCAATCGCTTGAGAACGTTCTTCAGGTATTGTGCCTGCAACAACCTCCACACCAATTAACTTCTTAATGTTTCTTGACAAATCCGGCAGGAAGGCGATGTTTGCCATGTCAAGAGCCTGCAGGTGAGAGAACTCATCAGGCAGGTCATAGGCATCCATATCACGATAGCAGGGAATCAGTGTCCGCTTTGTTTTGCGGTCACTCTTCATCAGATGCAGATAGCGGGACCACTCGTTCTTCACCCAGACTGCATTGAAATATTCAGTCTTGGTTCCAAGCACAAGCATAACCTTAGCAGAAGTCAGTGCTGCAAAGATGTACGGCTCGTACTCCTGACCAAGCTTGTCTTCCAAGGTGATTGCCGCGAAGAACACCTTCAGACCAGAGTTGGTCAGCTCGTGGTAAATCTCATTAGCAATAACACTGTCTTTGGTTCTTGCACCGGACTCGTCTGTTTCCTTGTAGCAGATGAACACATCAAACGGCTTTTCGGATTTGACAATCTCCAGAATCCTTTTCTGCAGTTCATTGATTGCTGCTGCCTGTTCCTCGTAGACTGAACGGGACGCAGAGTCCGCATACTGCAGAACAGCCAGGTAATCTGCATCAGTCAGAAGGGAGGTCATCTGAGTACGATGACAAGTAGGAATCCGCTCTTTAGTCAGCGGGTCTTCCACATACTCGACACCATACTTACAGAGAACCACACCCCAGTGAGCTTCTGCCTGGGTGTTGTCAAGATCTAAGATTTTCTCATAGACCTCTGCTGCCTTATCGTACTCGCTCTTCAGCCGCAGGTTGTTTGCACGGTTGAAGAGGTTGACGATAACTTCGTCATTACTTGTCGGAACTGTCTGCGTTGTTCCGCAGTACTCGCATTCCGCAACGGTTGCTCCATCCTGAACAGACAGAGTACCGCCACACATTTTACATTTGAAGATTGACATAGTTATTTTACCCATAGTATTCCATCAAATTATACCAAAATGAACGCCAATATATGCCACGACAACTCCAAGAAAACCACCAATTATTGCAAAATTAATGATAATAGACATCCCTGGAACAGTTCCAGAAATAAACATAATTAATCCCACAACAATTCCAATAATTCCCCCGACAATTACTCCAATAGGAACAGCGATAATGGATATGAGGAGAGTACCTACAACATCAGACCCAATTTTATCATTACGTTTTTTCTTCGCAATGCGCTCATTGCATTTTGTAATTTTTGCTGATGCATCCTTATAACTCCTAATCTTAGAGAAAGTTTCAATCGCTTCTTCATACTGATTTGAATTCATCAGTGAGATACCATGATTATAGAGACTTAAGTTACGAGTTTCATCAGCCTCTTCTTTTAACCTCTCTACGTGTTTCCAGCACTCAATTGCTTTATCGTTTGAATCACGATACTCCCAGATGCTTTTGAACAGTTTTGCTGCATCATGGTAATTTTCTGCGTTCATCTGATTCAGAGCATTGGTGTAAATGCCTTGGTTTTGTAATTCTATACACTCATTTGCTTTTGCATCAGAATCCTTATACCCGCTAATTCCTTGGAAGATTGGTATAGCCTTAAGATAATTTTCAGATTCCATCTCATACAAACCAAGAGCATATACACGTGCATTCTCAAGCTCAACACACTCTTCCACTTTATTACGAGAATCTTTATAATCTGCAAGACGCCGGAATTCATTTGCAGCACCAACATAATCTTTAGACTGCTGCAGATTGCAGGCATACCGATAGGGATAATCATCAAGCTGATTTTTTAGATTATCATCAGCAAAACGAAGTGCCTTCTTGTAATTGAGGTTCTGTGATTTTTTAGTGGTAAAATTCATGCCAATTTCTTCATCACTGACAACCTGCAAATCACACATGAACTTACCAAGATATGCCCTTGCATTTTCCGGGTCATTGTTTAGAACTGTTTCTAACAGTTCATCTGCACGCTTAAACTCCCCATCCTCAATCATCATGAACGCACGCTTCAGAAGCGGCTCAATCTGTGTTGCCGGTGATGATAAATCAGAAGTAGGTACATTTTGTTTCGGAGAGGAGGTACCACCAATCAACTTCTGGATGTTTCTGGTTAAGTCCGGCATGAAGGCAATACTTGCCATATCAAGCGCCTGCAGATGGGCAAACTCATCCGGAAGAGCATAGGCATCCATATCACGGAAACAGGGAATCAGTGTACGTTTTGTCGTGCGGTCAGTCTTCATCAGATGGAGATACCGAGACCACTCATTCCTTACCCAGACAGACTTGAAATAGTCCTCTTTTGTTCCAAGAACGAGCATGACTTTAGCAGAGGTAAGGGCTGCGAAGATGTATGGTTCGTACTCCTGACCAAGCTTGTCTTCAAGAGTAATTGCCGCAAAGAACACCTTCAGACCAGAGTTGGTCAGTTCATGATAAATCTCGTTGGCAATGACACTGTCCTTGGTTCTTGCTCCGGATTCATCTGTTTCTTTGTAGCAGATGAACACATCAAACGGCTTTTCGGATTTGACAATCTGCAAAATCTTCTTCTGCAGTTCATTGATTGCCTCTGCCTGTTCCTTATAGACAGCTCGAGATGCAGAATCCGCATACTGAAGAACTGCCTGATAATCAGCATCAGTCAGGAGAGAGGTCATCTGGGTACGGTGACAAGTGGGAATCCGCTCTTTGGTGAGTGGGTCTTCCACATACTCAACACCATACTTGCAGAGAACCACTCCCCAGTGGGCTTCTGCTTGAGTGTTATCAAGGTCTAAGATTTTCTCATAGACCTCAGCTGCCTTATCATACTCACTCTTTTGCCGCAGATAGTTCGCACGGTTAAAGTACTGAACAATAACTTCATCCGTACTTGTTGGAATCGTCTGTGTGGTTCCACAGTACTCGCATTCCACAACGGTTGCCCTATCCTGAACAGACAGAGAGCCGCCGCACATTTTACATTTGAAGATTGCCATGAGATGACCTTATTTAACCAGTTTACATTTCTGATTCCGCTCAGCAATCAGAAGGGAAAGATTCTGCACACTTTCATGAATCTTTCCTGCATCGTTCAGAGTAACTGCTGCCTTCAGAACATCCATTTCATCGCGAATACGCGAGTTAACATCAGCAACTTCCAGGGTTGATACCGGATCGCTGTACCGGATTGCTTCATAAAGGGAGGTCAGTTCCTTCTGTAAATCTGCATCAGACACCTGCTTTGCCAGAAGTTCTGCTTCTGCAGTCAGGCTGTAGATAAAGGCAGTCTCCTTCTTCGACTGCTCATCCACACTCTCAACAACCTTCAGTCCGGAGTAGGTCGAGATAAGGAGAACTGCAAATATGGCAAAAATCACCAGACATACCACAGGCGGAATCCAGATTAAGGGGAGAGTGATATAGGAGTCCAACAGGAAGAAGATAAGACTGACAATGCCCTGAACAATCAGGTACATCACACCAAACCGCATAAGCGGATAATATCTGATACCGTTCTTCTGCGTGAAGGTTTTCTCAGCTGAGACATAGGTGATTACAAAACCAATCACAAGTGCAATCATCAGGAAGACATAGGCAGTCCAGAATGCAATTCCGTGCGGGAAGGGAATCAAAAATACCAGGATGTTCGCAAAGAGGAAGACGACAATAAATGTTGCAATAGCTCCCAGTAATTTCCTATCAAGCATCATTCTGCCTCACCTCCTTCCGGCTTTGCTGTTCCGCACTCACCGCAAAACTTTGCAGTAATACCTTTTGCCCCGCATTTCGGGCAATCCCAGGCTTCCGGCTTTGCTGTTCCGCACTCACCGCAGAACTTGGCAGTGATACCTTTTGTTCCGCATTTTGGGCAGTCCCAGGCAACAGGTTTTGCTGCTCCGCACTCACCGCAGAACTTGGCAGTGATACCTTTTGCCCCGCACTTCGGACAATCCCATCCTTCAGAAGTCTGAACAGATGGAGTAGCCTCACCAGGAGTCATAGCTCCTTTTGTCATGTCAATAACCTCCTTCATCACTCCAAGACCAATGCCGACACTTGCAATATCTCCAATAGCACCGCTTCCGCCTGCTCCACCATGTTCAGTAGTGACTGCACCAACGCCCACCTGACGTGCAGTCTCCTGCTGATAGGTGTAGCCTTTCATCTTCATCTCATCGGCTTCTGCTGCCGCCTGCATACGATAAGCATCCGCATCTGCTTCAGCACCAATCAGTTTTACCCGTGCAGCCGCTTCAGCCTGTGCTGCATCTACCTCTCCTGCAGCAATGACAGTGCTCTTCCGAATACGCTCCTCATTTACTCTCAGGTACTGGTCTGCACCCTGCTGACGGAGACGTTTAAAGTTTGGATCATCATCTGGAGTAACAATTGTCGTGATAAAGAACTCGGGAAGAATCAGACCATATTCCTGCAAACCACCATTAATCTGTTCCTGAAGGTGAACAGATAACACATCAAGCTGCTCATCAATTTCCAGGATGCTGATAGCATTCTCTCTGATAGAACGGGCAAGAGTACTCTTGACCTTGTTCATAATCAGCGCACGGAACTTACCGGTCATTGATTTGATATCAACCCCTCCGGTCTCTGCAATAACATCAGTTGCAGTAAGTCCTCCGGTAGTTCCAACTACTTTCAGCAGAAGCTTTCGGGCATCAGAGACTTTGATATTAAACTCACCGGAAGCACCCAGTTCAAGCGGGATTCCTGTTGCAGGATCAAGAACTCTGACCTTCGAGTCTGTACCCCACTTGATGCCCATGATAGCAGCGGTGTTGATGAAGTACACTTCCGAGTGGAAATACTCGGTAGTGTTTGTCGGAAGTTTGTAGAGCTTCTCTAATCCTGGAAGGTTCTGAGTGGACAATGTATAACGTCCTGCTCCAAACAAATCAAGTGCCTTTCCGTCACGGAAGAAAATGGCTTCCTGCGACTCATGCACAATAAGCTGAGAACCCATATTGAAATCCTCAACCGGATGCTTCCAAACAAGGACATTATCTCCGCCTTCATACTTGACAACGCTGACAATCCCCTCGTTCTTGATTTTCTCTTTGGCAATCCGCTCCTGGACATTAATCGTCGTCCCGCAAAGCGGACAGTCGTACAGGGAAGCATTCTTGTCTGCGGAAAGCTTACAACTGCACGTAGGACAGGTAAATTCTGCAAGTGCCGAGCGGTGAGTTGTTGTGTTAATCAGCTCATGACAAACTGGACACTTTGCCTTTTCTCCCTTTGTCTGGTCATAGACTACTGTATTTCCACAGTGGGGACAGACCTTGGAAGAGAGTTTGTCAGTTTTTACATCAATAATGTGCCCGCAGGAACAGGGAATCTTTTTCTTCGCGAAGATAAAATTGGAAGCCTCAACCGAGTTTCCACATTGCGGACATTCAATAACAAATTTTGCCATTACAGTTCACACTCCGGATATGTGATGCAGGATGGTGGTGAGAGGTCAGTACCAGACATGCAACCAGAATAATACACCATAATAGTTATTTGCAGGATCCAGGTGAGTGGAAGTGGAGATAAAATGAATCCTACATCCTACTATAATAGGA
>JAFQPT010000013.1 GCA_017411665.1 Oscillospiraceae bacterium
CATTATCGAAGCTGCAAGAGTTTGTCCCTTGGGCATGAAGCAGTAATAATTTGTTTTTTGCGGTTCCAACCTCATAGTAGTTCAAAATACTGCTATCATCAATTTTATACTGTGCATTATGAATCTTCATGTTGTATACTCACCTCGTCAAATTCTTATTTGTCGTTAAGTCCATCCCTCATTATCGTAACGATATTTTCAACTGTTAAACGAATCTGCTCCTCGTTTGTAATCGTAGGCGTGCCGTCACCGGTCTGCGCTCCGTACATACCGAAATATGCGTGACAGCCGCCGTCAATGACAAACTCGGTAAAATCGCTCGGAAGGTTGGACTTGTTATCTTCGTATTTCTCACGGTTCATGACCTTATCCTCACTTCCGAAAACCGAAAGCACGGCAAGGTCGGTATCAGACAAGTCTGCCGTGGAGTAAGAGCCGAGCAAAATAAGACCTTCATAGTCATCAGCGTTATCGGCAAGATAGGACGCTGCCATCGAACCGCCAAGCGAATGACCGCCTATGTACCATTCCTCTATTTCGGGGTAGTCCTTCTGTATGCCATCAGCGGCGCTTACATCAAATACAGCGAGATTGAACGGCATCTCCACAAGCACGCACAAAATTCCTTCTTCTGCGCACGCTTGCATCAATGGAATGTATGCGGTAAATTCCACCTTGCCACCGGGATAAAAGATAAAGCCCTTCGTTGCTTCTTCGGGTTCAAACACTATCCTACCGGCTTCTTCATTCCACGTTGCGCCCTGTGGAAAAAACGCGCCTATTGCTTCATTATCGGCACGATAATAGTCACCGAGATAGATAGCGCAAGCTCCTACGATAATTGCAAGAGTAAGAACGACGGATGTTGCGATTATAAATATTTTTCGTTTGCGTTTATCTGCTAAAAATTTCATACCGTTTTCCTCGAAAATCTAAAGTAGCTCGTGTGTAATTCCACCGACAAATTCAAGTTTATCTAACAGAATTATACTCTGATTGCTTATGAAATTCAAGGTGTACAGTAAAAGTGACGCCCAGAGGTAGCACTTTTATTTGATAATCTGACGGATAATCTTAGCGGTCTTGCGGTCCGTGTGCTTGTGTATAAGCGGGGCAATCTTCGTTAAATTGCGCTCTTTCACACCGGAGATGCGGCGTAGGTCCACCCAATAGATTGGTCTGTCCACGCGTTCCTTTTTGAGCTTATTATATGCCCAGACGAGCCGGCGAGCCCAGTGGTCCTCGTAGGTTTCATAGTAACGCCGCATGATTTCCTGACACTTTGGAGCGTTTTGCAAACGGTACCAATGCAGGCGTTCACCATTCAGTTCAAACGTCCGGTATATGAGCCTTTCAGAAACACGCTCTGGGCGCCCATCCGGTCGGGCTGCTCCGGTGTAGATGTTATGTGCCAGCTGTTCCAAAACGGGTGCTGCAGCATCGTCAAAATCATCCCAGTCTGGGTGCACTTTCCCACGAACATGGTGCGACTCCTGCTCCACCTCAATCTGCTCCATGGTCAGATTGGGGGAGGTCAGTTCCTCGACAGATATGCCTAAAAAGAAAGCAATCTGGCAGACTACTGTAAAGTCCGCCTTGCCGAGAAGTAGTGCCTTCTGGATTTGGGTCATAGATGTGATATTGGTGATGCCAATCTTCTGATAGAAATCGTGCAGGTCATCCGCGAGCTGTTGTGTGTACCTGGTCTTTCCGCTGGATTTCATATATTTCGTATCCAGCAGTGCATTGTGAAGTATGGCTGTAAAAGGGATATCCCGCTCAAAATCCATCGGAGCATCAAAAACATCAGATATGAACTGGGTATATTGTAGTAGCTCCGGATTGTCGCAGTAACGAGGGGTATCTATTACTGCGTATTCCTCTGCGGGGCACAGCGTGAAGCCCTGCTCGCTCTTTGCGGATACGGTTGATTGTTCCAACCAGCAGCCATGCTTATAACAAACCTTGGCTCCGCGCAGCTGATGCTTCCGGCACCAGTACGCTTCCCCAAAGGTCCGCTGTTGCTCTTGTACACAAGCAGGGCAGTATCGAAGCCATGCATCTTCCTCGTTTCGTACCAAAATAGGGAAAAGAAAGTGTGGGTCGCAGTAATCAAATTCCAACCGACGCATTGCTTCTTGTTTTTCAGCTAATGGGAGAAAGCGCGCATACTGTGGTACCATAGTATGCTGCAGTATCATCTCCCGTAGTGGCAAAACCTTCTGGATGACCTTTTTAGCATCCTCGTTTAAGTTACCCAGGAACTCTTTGGAGGGATTGTCCGACCGTTTACAGAAGAATTCACGTAACACAGCACTGTGCAGCGCATGACCGGAATGCACAAATGTGCGACTAACGAAACTGTAAAAACTTTCATCGGGGTAAACCACAGGCAAATATCCAATACTCATATGGACGCTACCTCTACAATCGTAAGGCGCTGTTTCAATAAGTCAAGAATGGGCAGTTCCTTACGCTTTGCCTCTGCTACCGTCTGTGCCAGCAGGCCTTTTTCAAAGGAGGGCGCTTGTTCAGCAACCGCTGGCAGTTCTGGCGCGGGTTCCCGCTTTGCTGCCATTTTTACCCGGTCAAGGTCAATATGGCTATGCAGCAATCCAAGTCGCTGCGAGTATGCCTGATTGAGGGTTTCGAGGGTCACAGTCTCCGTGCCGTCAAGAATGGCAATCTCCTGTGCGTCGTGTATAAGAGAAACGACATTGGCAGTAACGCCTCCACTATGGTCGTATAGCCATTGGATGATACCATCGGTCAGCACCATATCACCGGATACATATTTATATTGATACAGAGTCGCGCAGAAGCCGGCAAAGTCAGCATCAAAAGGGATTTCGCCGATATGGATACCCAAGGAGCGCCGGGCAAGCTTATAGTCCTGCTCGAAAAAGGGAATGCATTCCGGCGTACCTACCATACAGATGGACACTCCACTGCTATTAATTAGCTGGATTAGGCTACCTATCAGAGCAGTGCCATTGCGTGAATTCACTACATTCTGAATTTCGTCAACAACGAGCAATCCCACTCCATTGAGCAAAGCATTGCTGACCATTCCGATTAAGAGGTCTGTCGTTACCCGAGTTTTGGCGGCGTTGGGATAGTATGTGGTATCCAGTGCCTCGTCAATCGCCTTCAAAATCGAGAGGAACAACCCCTTGATGCTACTGTCCCACGGACACTGTACTACAAGCACCGGAAGTATTTTACAATAGGGAGATTGCAGCGTAATGACGCTGTTACCCCGGCACAACTCGAGCGCTCTGGCAATTGCCGTGCTCTTGCCCACACCGGATGCACCAGTCAAGGTATATGAGTCGCTGTTGCAGATGCCAAAGTACGATTGTCCTCTGCCAAAGTGGTTAGAATTGCGCTGCTGCACAGCGAGCTTGCCGGTTTTCTTCTGAAGAGAGCGAATCATTGAGAGGTACATCTTGCTGTAAATGGTTGAACTCATACTGAAGGGATAGTAAACCTCGTACAGTGCATTCAGTGCCACCAGTCGTTCTGCCGCAGATGCCTGGCGAATCGCAGGGTCATATTCCGGGTTAACCGCAAGAGCCTGGTGTAGTTCTGCACCGGTAAGCATCGGCGGGATTAGTTTAAGTATATCGGTCATTGCTTGGACCTCCTTCTCTGTTTTTCGGTTTTGTGGGTTTGTCGGATGCCTTTCAGGTTCACATCACCGCTATGTCTACGGGTGTTGGCTATGGTTTCGATACTGGTAACAAGGTCAATGAGCGCCTGGTCTTTTTGGAGCTGAGCGCTCTTTTTTGCTGCTTGCTGCTGTGCTTGCAACTCTATGACCTCGTCCAGGGACAGAGAATCGTATACCTTGAGTATCAGTTCAAACCTTGTGTATAAACCAGACTCGTACAGGTAAACGGAGCTGATATCATCGGGGTCGTAAGCAACCGTCACCTTGCCACCATTCAGATATCGCTCGGTAAATTTTCCCGCACAGTGCCGGTACCGCTGCTTGTGCATAACAAGCCCCCTACGTGTGAATTTACCTTCGGTCCTCGGGAGTAAAGTCCGCTTCAGTTCCCCAGCATCGACAGGAATCAGGTTTGCCCCCGCTTGTGCACAACCCCAGCGCCAGACCGCATTTGCCGTAGGCTGCACACCAGCATAGACCATTTCCTTGGAAAGAACCTGCTCGCCAAGAAGACGGCTGTTGTTATAGTAGATGATGCACCGGAGCAGGATTTTTTCAAAGTCGTCCATAGTCAGACAAGCATCCTTGCGATAATCACGCCCACCACGCTCTTGAAAATCTGGCTCGATTGTTCCTTTTCCTTTAAGATGCGGCAGGAAATAGCTGTGCAGCAGAGAGA
>JAFQPT010000184.1 GCA_017411665.1 Oscillospiraceae bacterium
CTTCCTCACGGTGCCCTTCAAGGCATCCACCCTCGGCGCAGACATGATCAGCATTTCCGCCCATAAAATCCACGGCCCCAAGGGTATCGGTGCCCTGTACGTCAGCAGCAAAATGAGATCCGTGTCCAAGCTGCTGCCCTATATCATGGGCGGCGGACAGGAAAGCGGCATGCGCGCAGGCACGGAAAATCTCCCTGCCATCGCAGCCTTCGGCGCAGCAGCCGAGGAAGGCCGTAAGTGCCAGAACAGCTCTGTTCGCCATATGAACGAACTGCGCAGCCACGCTATTTCCCGTTTGCAGGCGGAAATCGGTGACATAGTCGTCATCGGCGGCGGCACGCCCCACATTCTCTCCGTATCCATGCCCGGCTACCCCAGCGAGGTCGTCATGAACTTCTTAGAGCGGGACGGCATTTGCATCGCAAAAAGCTCCGCCTGCAAGAAGGGCGGGCGGAGCCATGTACTGGAAGCGATCGGTCTGGCACCCAGAGTCATCGACTCGGCACTGCGCATCAGCTTCTCTCGTTATACAACCATAGAGGACGTAGACGCCCTTTGCGACGGATTACTCCGGGCAAAACAGCAGTTATTCCCCACTCTCGGCTGATTTTTTCGCATGTTCCGGGAGGTTTTTCCCCACCGTCATCTGTTCTCTGGTTTTGGGGACAGGGTATCCCGTTTCCGTATCCATATGAGACATATCGATATACAGCGCGGCTTCTGTACAGAGGCCGCGTTTTTTCAGTCCGTAGCTCAAAAGGCCCTCGAAGGCGGAGGTCAGCACCACAAACAGAGGCACGCCGATGATCATGCCCGCAACCCCGAACAGGTCACCCATAACAATGATGGCGAACATGATCCAGAAGCCGTTGATGCCCACGCTGCTGCCCAAGATCTTGGGTCCGATGATATTGCCGTCCAGCTGCTGGATCAGGAAGATCATCAGAATGAACATCAGCAGCTTGGAGGGCTGCACCATCAAAATGATGATCGCACCGGGGATCGCGCCGATAAAGGGACCGAAAATCGGAATGATGTTGGTGACACCCACGATGATGGCAATGAACGCGGGATAGGGCATCTTCAAAATCAGACAGAAGATATAGGTCAGAATCCCGATAATGGTGGAGTCGATGATTTTGCCGATGAGGAAGCCCATGAAGGCTTCATTGGCAAACAGCACCAGCTTCTGTATCTTTTCGCTGCGCTTGACGCCAAATGCCGCATACAGCATACGCTTCCAGGTAGCAGCAAAGCGTTCGCGGTTATACAGCACATAGCAGCTGATGACCACGCCGATGAGGATATCCAGCACATACTGCAGCAGACGGTACATCCCGCTGGTCAGATTCAGCAGCACGGTGGTCACGTCTCCGAGGATGTTGCCCACGGTAGGCAGCAGCTCGTTATTGATCCAGTAGTTCAGTTCGTTATACAGACTGGAGGTCATATCTGTCAGCTGACCTGCCAGCTCGGGATTGTTTTCAAACAGTCGGTTGATGACCATTTGCAGGTTATTGAAATACACGCTGTAGTTGGTATAAATGCTCTGCACACTCTCGTATACCGTAGGCAGCAGAATGCGAATCAGAACGAAAATGGCAACCCCTGCGCACACCAGTGCCGCTGCAATGGCAATCACACGGGGCGCACCGCCGCTGGGTATCGTTTTTTTCTGCACCTTGGCAAACAGCGGATTGAAGAGCTGATATTCAAAATAACGGGTCATGGGCAGCAGCAGATAGGAAATCACAAAGCCCCAGATAAAGGGGGTGAGAATCTTCGTAATTTTCCCCAGCCAGTCTACCACAACAGACAGGTGTTCCAGAAATGCGCTGAACAGAATACAGCCGCAAACCACCCAAAGGATGGTCATGCCCAGATGGAAATAAGGTGAATTTTTGAATCGTTTCAAGGCAGTCTCCTTTATCGCACACGGTTTTTTCTATGATACCATCATACCTTTCCGCGGGAAAATCGTCAACGGAATTCCCCCTCGGAAACCATTAATTTTTTGTAAAATCCGCTGTTTGAATTTTGTCAGTTTCCGCTCCAAACGGCACCTCCTCCAAACAGGCAGCGGTGTGATAAACGTGAATTTTAAGTCACTGCGCCGTACGTCCTCACAGACTCCATACGACTGAAAAGAACCCTGCCGCGGCAGGGTTCTTTTATCGTTTCATCAGCTTATGATATGCATCGGGGTGCGCTGCTTTCCACGCTTCGCTCACCCGAATCTCCCGCAGTCTGTGGCAGCCCGCAAACACAGTCTCTCCCACAGTTTCCACGCTGTCGGGAATCGTCACCGACTCCAGCGACCTGCAATAGGCAAACGCCTCCGCGCCCAGCTCTATCAGCCCCTCGGGCAGGCTGACCGACATCATATGCTCACAGCCGTAAAAGGCGCGGTCCTCCACGCAGACCACACCCGCAGGCAGCTTCACCCAGCGCAGATGGGTACAGCGGAAAAATGCCGCCTCCCCGATTTTCCACAGGCCTGTGGGAAAGGTCACGGATGCCAGCGGCCCGCAATTGGAAAACACTTCCGCTCCGATTTCCGTCACACCGGACGGAATCACCACCCGGCTGCCTCGTACCTCACAGCTGCGCAATATGCCCTCTCGCACC
>JAFQPT010000185.1 GCA_017411665.1 Oscillospiraceae bacterium
ATTTTCCGCTGCGCAATCGCAGCAGACACCAGATACATTTGATGATCTGATCCACCTTCAAAAGTTCAAATACCACAACCGCAGGCATCTTCCACACAAATGCTGCCATCACGCCCAAGGGAATAGATGCTGCCCACAAAAACAGCACATCAGCCATCATCAAAAAACGGGTATCTCCCCCTGCGCGGAGCACTCCTTTTGTCAGCACCCCGTTCACAGACTGGAACACCACCACAACCAGCAGTGCATTCAGCAGCTGCCATGCAATCTCTTTCGCCTCCATGGTCACATCATAATACGCAATCACCGGCCTCCGCAGCAGCATAATTCCCGCCGCAGCCAACAAACCGATTACCGCCCCGGTCAACACAAAGAAATATCCCTGTTGCTGAGCACGCTCAAAGTCCCCTTCTCCCATGGTATGTCCCGTAATCACACCCGCAGCACCTGCTGTGCCATGATGCAGCACAGTACTCAGCTGCTGCACCACCATCGTTACGGAATTCGCCGCTGCAAAAGTCTGTCCCATCTGTCCCATTACCATAGAAACAGCGCTGCTGCCCAGCCCCAACAATCCGTCACTGACGAGCACCGGCAGACTGATGCGAAAGTATTCCTTTTGTATGGTGCCACAAGGTGTTTTCAAATCCGACAACCGATATCCGATTTTTTGCTCCGCAAAAAAGAAGTACCCGCAGATAAATAACAGCTGTACCATCCATGCGGCGGTAGTCGCCAACGCTGCACCTGCAATTTCCATTCTCGGCGCACCGAGATTCCCATGAATCAGCAGCCAATTCAGCCCCACATTCACCCCCAAAGCCAACACCGAACCTACCAAGGGAATCAGCAGTTTTCCTGCACTGCGCAGCACGATGGTACATCCCTGGGCATACGCCATGCAAAAATAGGCCGGCAGCAGCCAGCGAAGATATTGCGTGCCATATCGCAGAATCTCCTCATCGGAGGAGAACACCCGCATAATGCCTCTCGGAAACAGAAGTCCCACAACCGTAAACACCACCGTCACCAACAATTCCCAGCGCAGCATCACGGTGACTGCCTTTTTCAAACTGTCGCTGTCTCCCATTCCCCAATACCGATTGGTCAGCACAGAGGCACCCATCCCCAAGCCCATGGCACAAACCAGAAACAGGGTGACATACTGTCCCGCCAAAGAAGACGCAGAAATTTGTGCATCGCCCATTTTGGCCAGCATGACCGTATCAACCATATTCATTCCAACCGCAACCAGTGACTGAGCGGAAATCGGCAATGCCAACCGAATGGTTTTCCCGTATAGTTCACGACTCCCGAGACAGGCTCTCCAATTGATTCGTTTCTTCATAATCGCCTCCGCATCATTTATCTGACTTAGTATGTGCGGTTTGGGCAAAAACAAAAATTCCCCGTTCGAAAACGGGGAATTTTTTTATTATAAGAAATCTTTTTTCATTTCAAAGGATATTCTGAATAGATCCCTCAGCTCTTTTTCTTTCCTGCCTTGAAAATAAACAAGAGCAAAACAGCCAGATAAATGATAATCAGACCAACCGCAGTCCACACAGTTGTTTCGCTCTTTGGCGCAAAGCTGATAAGCAGCAGCATGGGTGCACCGAAAACAATGCCGAAGGAGCTGCCTGTGACCAGATTGTTGGACGCAGGGGTCTTCAATTCGGGGTCAATTTCACGCAGCAGCAGAACACCGGAGCTGATGGTACCCGTCAGCATACCAAACATGGAGAAAAATCCTTCATAGAAGTAGTTGGGATAGAGCTTCTTGCACATCCAAAACAGATAGCAGAACGTAACCACACCGCCAATAAATGCCATCAGCAGGAAGGGAAGCCAGTTGCCGCTCAAATCGCTGATATCAATGCTTGCAATACCCGCAACGATCATGAAATCAAACGCCACGCCGGAAATACGGCTGAGCAGATAGTTGTTCTGATACTGGTGGTTCATTACCTTGAACTTGCGCAGGTGGTCAAACAGCACACGGCAGCCGGTCGCAATGATGGAGCCGACAATGAAGTTGAAGCCCCACAGCAACGTGCTGACAGTTGCCGCCAGACCGGGCGCAAAGTTTTCCAGCAGAGATACGATGCCGTCAATCACCAGATAGGTCAGCAGATACACCAGAATCACCAGTGCCGCCTGCACGCTGCATCTGTCAATGGATTCCGCTACGGGAATTTCGTTGTCAGCCTGGAAGGTGTCCAGTGTTACAGAGCCGGAAACATAATCCTTATCCGTTGCTCTTACGAGCTTGTTCTTCTTTGAGAGAATATTCAGGTAAATGACACCGACCACACAGGCACACAGATAACCGGACGCTGCCAAAGACAGGCCAAAGCTTCTGCCGCCAAACATACCCAGCGCTTCATAAGTAGAGCCAACATTATTGGCCTGACCGGGACCCTGACCGTATGCCATGGGCAACAAAATACCGCTTGCCTTAAACAAATCGGGCATGATGGTGTATGCCAGAATTAAAGATATTGCCAAACCGGTCAATGCCTGTACCAGATAGGTGCTGACGATTAATGCGCCGTTTTTGGGAGCAAGGAACTTGCTCTCGCCTTCTGTTTTCTCAGATACACGCAGCGCCATCGCAATAAAGCCCAACGCAATCGCATGATACGTTACGCTTTCCAGAAATTCACCGGTAACTGCTTGAAAACCAATCGTACGCAGAAACAGCAGAATAAAGCCCGCCAAAACCGCAGTCGGCATTAAGCTATTCTGAATCCAAAGAATCTTACGCCTCAGCACATTTGCCAAAAGAATCAGTGCCGCAATGGTGCCCAATTGAACCACAGGAGACCAAAGCGCAATATTCGCAGAAGAAAAATCCATAATTTACCTCACCGTTCGTTTCGTTTTCCGACTTTCCTTAACCAGATTATAGTACAGGAAAAATTTCAGCGCATTTGCACCTCGAGCCGGAATCAACTCATAGTACTGCTTTTCCGCAGTAAATACAATGGCTCGCTGTCCATGCATTGCCAAATCCGTAATGCTGCTCATGGGAACCTCCCATTCTCCGCAGCGCAAATACTCTCCGGACATCTCCACAGCACCTTCCGTCACAACAAACTCCTCTTGTTGTTCCAGACGCTTCAGCTGCCCACAAGAGGCGCGATAGATTGCGCCCTGTTCCACATCTGCTGCCAGCTGCCCTTTCTGCCACTGAGAAAATTCGTATACCGTTTCAAACGGAGCCTCTTCCAGCATCCCGTACTCATTGAATCGGAATGTGAACCCGCAGTCCTGACAGCTAACTCCATTGCCACGCGATTCATAACAGTCATATGCACCGCACTTAGGACAGATATACAGCAGATTTTCCATGCCCTTTGCAGGATTCTTGCTCCGATAACGCTTGGGATGTGCCAGCTGACGGGCATAGGCATCCTCATACAAGTCCGCCTCAATGACCTGCTGTACCTCTGCAGCACTCATCTCCCGAAGCTGCTCAGGCGTATAGACATTTACCGGCGCGCCATGCAGATATCCCTTTCGCACACTGGCACCGCCCCACATAGGACTTGCAAAATAGCCGCCTGTGATTTTATACGTGACCAGCCCGCAGCCCGCAGTTTTCACCAGCTTACCTGTAGACGGCACAATAGAGCAAGTCACGCCGTCCCATGTGCGTACCCCTTCGGCAAACAGGCATACATTATGACCCTTGCGTGCTTTTCGAACCATTTCCATTACCGTAGCAGCTGCAGAGGCGCCCTTGGGACGAAAAATCGGGTCTACAAGATATTGAATCAGTCTGGACAAAAATCCCCATCTTGCAATATGCTCGCTGGCAACAAAATACATCTGCCGAGGAAAGCTTGCCGCCACAAACAGCATATCATAGTCTGTTGCATGGTTTGATATAACAATATAATTTTCGGGAAGGTCTTTTGCTGTTTCGTATGTGTATCCGAATATCAGTCTCGCAAACAAGGATACAAGAGGACGCAAAACACGATAAAACAGGTCATGTCTCCTATTCAAACCAAATCCCTCCCAATTTGCCCATTTTTGTCGAAATGTGTCGATTTTATCTTTTTATTTTACCACCATCATTTGTCATAAACAAGACAAACTCCCGTAAAACTACGGTTTTACAGCAAAAAAGAACCCTGCAGCTCACTGCCGCAGGGTTCTTTTCCGTTAAAAATCATTTTGATCAATCAAAGCAAACTTCAGCTCGATGATTTCGCCCGCTCTCCAAATCTTCACCGTAACAAGGTCTCCAACCTGTTTTTGGCTGATCACATCGCGAACCACTTCAATGGAGGTCACTGTCTTCCCTTCAATTTCAATGATGACGTCTTCAGGCTGCAACCCCTTCTTTTCCGCATCGGAACCCTTTACAACCGAGTTCACCAGCAGCCCGTCGGGGTATTCCTCTGTGCCGCCGTTGGTATCATAGACCGTCACACCCATGCCGGGTCTGCCGACCACTGCCCCGTCATCCAGAATGGCATCTACCATCTGCTTGACCGTCACTGTGGGAATGGCAAAGCCCACACCCTCAATGGCGGAGGTAAAAGAGCCCATCATCTTCATATTGGTAATTCCAACAACCTGCCCGTAAATATTGAACAGCGCACCGCCGGAATTGCCGGAGTTCAATGCTGCATTGGTCTGCAGCAGGGTCATGGTGCGGCTATTATAATCAATATCACGGCTGACCCCCGAAATGATACCGGTTGTCATGGTGCCGCTGAACTGTTCGCCCAGAGGGTTGCCGATAGCAATGGCATCGTCACCCACCTGCACCAGAGAAGAATCTCCGAACTGCGCAGGGGTCAAACCCTTTGCCTCAATTTTCAATACACCGATATCACTGATGGCATCCGCACCGACCAGACGTGCTTCAAAGGTTCTGCCGTCATGAAGCACGACCTCAACCGCATCCGCATCATCCAGCACATGGGTATTGGTGATGATATAGCCGTCTGCAGTCATAATGACACCGGTGCCCCAGCCATAGAGCTCCCCGTCTGTGCTGGTGCTGATTCCCACAATGCTGGGCATGCACTTGGCATACAGCTCCTGCAAAGTCAGAGGTTCCAGACCGACGGTACTCTTCAGCTGCAGCTCCAGATTCGGATTGGTGTCCGCCCGCTCAATCTCATTGATTCCTGTGATTTCACTGTTTTCATACTGTTCGTAATAATCGCCGTAGTTCTCATAGAAATCTTTGGCACTATCCCCTGCTTTTTCCCCTTCGGAGAAAATCTTAGCCGTCAACCCGATGGCAGAAACCAGCAGTACCGTGCACAGCACCCCTACCAGAATCCATATCCCTCGGCGAGACTTGATTTCCTTCTGCGGTCTCACAGGGCGATACAGCCCCGCTTCCTCAAAGATATCCAGACTTTCTTCCTCGGACATCTCGACCGCCTCGGGCACTTCCTCAGATTCGGGTACATAGGGCTTGTACCAGTCGTTGTTGTTCTTTCTCTCTTCCATATATGTTCTCCTATGGTTATTTGCTTTGGGAATTCGGCTTCGGACGGCGTGCCAGCTTCAAACTGAACACGAACTTGGTCACACCGTCTTTACTGGTCACAACGATGTCCTCATCATGGGCATCCAGAATACTCTTGACCAGATACAATCCCAAACCGACACCGTCTCTGTCCAGACTGCGGGAACGGTCGGACTTATGGAATCGGTCAAAAATGAAGGGCAGGTCATCCTCGGGAATCACTTCCCCTTCATCGGACACGCTGACATACGCCTTCCCCGCCTGCTTCCACACTGCCAGAGACAGAGTCCCGCCCGTGTGGGCAAACTTAATGGCGTTGTCAAGCAAATTATAAATCACGCGGTGAATGGAGTCCTGGTTGGCGCGTACCCACAATTCATCGTCGGGCAGCTGCAAATCCACTTCCAGTTTCTTTTCCACCGCTCTGCTTTCAAAGCTCAGCAGCGTCATGACCAGCTCTTCTGTCAAATTGAAGGGCTTCATGCTCTTTGGGTCTGCCATCTTGTCCTGCATTTTGGACATGTCCAGCATCTCTCGTACCAATCGACTGAGACGTCTGGTTTCATCGGCAATGATTGCCAGATACTTTTCTTCCTCTTCTTTGGGAATGGTGCCGTCCAACAGTCCTTCCGCAAAGCCCGCAATGGTGGTCATGGGTGTTTTCAGCTCATGGGAAACATTTGCAATAAATTCCTGTCTGGTCTGCTCCGCCTTTTCCAAGGAGTCCGCCATCGCATTGAAGGAGTCGGTCAGCGCACCCATTTCGTCCGCCTTATCCGTGGTGCTGATGCGCATGGAGAAGTCCCCGTGGGAGTATTTTCTTGCCGCTACGGTCATTTCATCCAGATTACGTGTCAGCGCCTTGGACAGCGCAAAGCTCATGACCACCGCAAGGCTCATTACCGCCAGAGACACCAGAAAGAACAAATACACAAATGCGCCATATGCGCCGATGATGCTGGTGGCATCCTTGGAAATGAAGATATAGCCCAGAAGGCCCTGGCTGTTTCTCAGTTCCTTGGCCACTACATAGCTGGTGGAGGCATAATATCCGTCCACATCGCTGAGTTGATTCATGGTCCCGACATTGCTGATGTGGTCTAAATAGCTCTGAGGCATTTTCGTACCCATATGGCAGCATGCCAGTTCCCGATCTGAGCAAGAAACCACATAGCCTTGTGAGTCGCACAGCATAATATGGCTGCCTGTGCCTTGCGCCAGCATACTGATGGTCATTCGAATGTCCCAGTTTTCCAGTTCCGATTCTTCGGACACCGCGGATGTAATGCGGGAAACTTCTTCCGCATTGGCTGCCATGCTTTCGCGGGCATCGTTGATGACAAAGTTGCTGCCAATGAACACAAAAGCAATGCCGATCATCATAAAGCTGACCAGAACAATGGTGGCGGTCGCCATGAAGTTTTTGAAGTAAATACTATTCATCGTGCGCCCCACCTTTCTTCTGTATTCGTCGCGACATGTGCGTGGCAAAAAACTCTTGTCAGCCTTCCAGTGTGCGAGCAAAGCGAGTGCACGCAGAAGGCTGTATGCTCATCGTCTAAAAGACGGGAGCATTCTCGAGGAAGCTCCGTTAGGAGGTTCCTCGAGAACTTTTATTCTTCGTTCAGCTTGAACTTGTAGCCGACACCCCATACGGTGTTCAGCTCCCACTTCGGGGAAACGCCTTCGATTTTTTCGCGCAGACGCTTTACATGCACGTCAACCGTTCTGGAGTCACC
>JAFQPT010000186.1 GCA_017411665.1 Oscillospiraceae bacterium
ACTACGGTGCACTGGCCAAGTGGTTTGACTACGAGCTGGTGAAGAAAATTGCCGCCACCGACAAGTACTCCGTGGTGCTGTTCGGTGTCAAATATGACGAATCCTTTGACGAAAAACTGAAGGGCACCAAGAATGTCTACTTCATGGGTCCCAGAGACTACAGCGTACTGAAATACTATGCACAGCGCTGTGACGTGCTGACCATTCCCTTCCTGGTCAATGACATCACCCGCGCCACCAGTCCCGTTAAGATTTTTGAATACATGGCCATGCACAAGCCCGTTGTCACCACCGACATGAACGAGTGCAGAAAGTACGACAGCGTACTGATTGGCAAGACCCACGAAGAATTTATCGCACTGCTCGACAAGGCAATGGCCCTGCGGGAAGATGCGGACTATATCGCACAGCTGGACAAAGATGCCCGCAGCAATGACTGGAGCATGAAGGCGCGTGCTATGATTGAAATACTGAACTAAAGGTTCATAACGGAGAAAAATCATGTTTAAACTGATTGCCCAGATTTTCCACAAAATCAAGCTCTACATGGAATACCACGGTCTGAAGGAAACCATCCACTGGCTCTTCAGCCGCGTCAGTGCCAAGCTGAAGAAAAAATTCGGCGGCCCCGAAGGCATTTCCGCAGCCACTCCCCCTGCATATGCAGAAGCGGAGCGACTGGCTCGTGCCGCAGGGAAGGTGCCCGTACAGTGGCCCGATTACAGACAGTACCTGCTTTCCGAAGAAGAGGAACGTACTGTAAACCGCAAACCCGGAAAGACCGTATTTCTGTTTGCCAACATCCCCTATTACGATATCGGCGGCGGTCAGCGCAGCTCTCAGCTGGCAAAGACATTCAACAAGATGGGCTATTCCGTACATTATATTTACGGCTTCAAGTCCTCCGACTTTGACGGCAAGCATTCTCTGCTGATTCCCTGCACCTCTCATCTGCACATCGATGCATGGGATTTGGAGGAATTCAAGGCACTGGTCAAGGCGGATGACCTGCTGATTCTGGAAGGCCCTGTGCAGTCCTTCATTCCCTTTGCAAAAGCTGCAAAGGAGCGGGGCGCAAAAATCGTCTACGAAAACATCGACAACTGGGAAACCTCTCTGGGCAGCGGCGGTGTTTACACCGACCGTGAGCATCTGAACGAAATTCTCCGTCTCAGCGACCTGCTGGTGGGCACCGCAAAGCTGCTGGTTGAACAGCTGCAGGGCTACTGCAAACAGCTGGGTATTGAACGCAAAACCGCTTATCTGGCAAATGCCGTGGATGACGAGCTGTTTGCGCCTCTTCTGCAGTATGAACAGCCCAGGGACATGGTCATCGGCAGCAAGACGCTGCTGTACTACGGCTCCCTGTGGGGCGAATGGTTCGACTGGGATCTGGTATTCGGTGTGGCAAAGAATGACCCCACTGTTTCCATCAATCTCATCGGGGACCACGAGCCCATCCTGCACATCTGCAAAAAAGCACCTGCCAATGTGCACTTCCTCGGGCTGAAAAAGCAGACAGAACTGCCTGCTTATCTGAAATATACCGACTTCGCACTGATTCCCTTTAAGACCGGCGAAATCGGCGACTATGTATCCCCTCTGAAAATTTTCGAGTACATCTCCATGAGCAGAAACGTACTCACCACCGCCCTGCCCGACGTGGCAGGCTACCCCA
>JAFQPT010000014.1 GCA_017411665.1 Oscillospiraceae bacterium
AGAATGTGGTGTGATCTATACTTCTATGACGAAAAAAGCACTGAAGCTTTGCTTTGAAGCGCATAAGCATCAGACGGATAAAAGTGGGATTCCTTATGTATTTCACCCGTTTCATCTTGCGGAACAAATGACCGATGAAGCTTCTACTGTGGCAGCATTGCTGCATGATGTGGTTGAGGATACCGGATATACCTTTGAAGATCTTATCGGTATGGGCTTTTCTTTCGAGGTAATCGAGGCACTGAAGCTTCTGACCCATGAGGAATCCGTTCCTTATATGGAGTATGTCAGTAAAATCAAAGGAAATCCCATTGCAACCGCTGTGAAGCTGGCTGATTTACTTCACAATAGCGATTTGTCGAGACTAGATGTGATTGACGAAAAGGCGCTGCGTAGGGTCGAAAAGTATCACAATGCCATTCAGTTTTTAACAGATGGTTGATTTGGGCCTGTAGCTCAGCTTGGGAGAGCGTCCGCTTCGCAAGCGGAAGGCCGAGGGTTCGAGTCCCTTCAGGTCCACCAGCGACGTGCTGCTGCATACATTCATGGTGTAATATTCCGATTTCCTTGGATACCATGTTTGCCTATAACGGCACATGCTCCGTTAAGGAGTCTTATTTTCGGTAAGGAGAATGAAAATGGCGATTCAATATATCCTGTTTGATTTGGATGGTACATTGCTTCCGATGGATCAGGAGCTGTTTGTAAAAGCATATGTAAAGGGACTTGCTGTGAAAATGGCACCGCTTGGTTTTGACCCTCAGAAGGTCATTGATGGCTTATGGGCAGGTACCGGTGCGATGATCAAAAATAATACGGGGCTTCGCAATGACGAAGTTTTCTGGAAGGTGTTCTGTTCTTTTGCAGGGGTAGAGGCTCTGAATCATATGGACACCATTGATGATTTCTATGCCAATGAATTTCAGCAGATTCGGAATGTTTGCGGGTTTACTCACGAAGCAGCCGTGGCTGTGCGTAAAATCAAGGAACTGGGGTATCGTGTCGTTCTGGCAACCAATCCGCTGTTTCCTCCCGCTGCAACGGAAAGCCGTGTGCGCTGGGCGGGACTGCAGCCCGAGGATTTTGAGCTGATCACTGTGTACGATAATTCCTATCACTGTAAGCCCAACCCTGCATATTATGAGGATGTGCTGCGTGCCATCGGAGCAAAGGGTGAGGAGTGTGTTATGATTGGCAACGATGCCAAGGAAGACATGATTGCCGAAACACTGGGCATGAAGGTATTTCTGCTGACAGACTGTCTGATCAATTCCGAAAACAGAGATATTTCCGGTTATCCTCAGGGCAGCTTTGCAGATATGATGAGCTTTATCGGTCAGCTTTGACCGTAACACATAGAAAGGGAGATAAGATATGGCATATTGTGCATTGTGTAATAAACAGATTGGATTTTTTACAAGCATGAGTACGGCAATTCCAAATGATAGTAATTCACCTGCCTATAATGTTTGTCCCGAATGTTCTAAGTTGACAAAAGACTTGGCTGGTGCAGCCAAAAAGGGTGACAGAATTACATTCGAAATTCATGAGAGAAAGATACGTGAAATCTCAAAAAATCAGGATGCAGCCAATGAATTAATTACATATTTTGGAAGTAAAATCAATGCTGAGAAAGCCGCGGAACAGAAGCAGTTATTTACCGAGCAAATGGCATACATGCAGAAGCTTCGTGATATTCCCGTCACAACTACCGATTTGAAGGAGCCTTACGAAGTTTTGGGCCCTGTATTTTTCAACACCACCAACAAGGGTGTGTTCAGCTCTGCGTTTACCAAGCTGTGCGAAAAGTACACAAAAGAACCTTACAGCGTTCTGGTCAAGCGTCCCGGCGGCGAGTCCATTCAGACCGGGGAGTTTGGCAGCTTCCTGCTGTCTTTGTTTGATTTGGGCGGCGGCTATGAAGGCAGCGTGGGGCAGTGGCAGTTCGACGATGCCTACTACTACAGCATTGCGGAACTGAAGCTGCGCTGTGCGGAAATGGGCGGCGATGCCGTAGTCGGCATGAGCATGGACTTTGATCTGGACACAAACAATGCGGCTGCGTTCTATCTCCAGATGCACGGAACTGCGGTGAAGTTGAAATAATCGAGCAATCATTCCTCGACGGAGTGTTCCGTCGAGGGATTTTTTATTTGCTCCTTTGGGAATTTTCGTTGACTAAGAGAAAAAAACAGGGTACAATATTATGAATTATTGTTTGGAGGAGTATTGTGAGCGAACTGAAGTTTGGACAAAACAGGGGATTATCCCATGCATACATTGCAGCGTCTTTGTCCGAAGCGGTGCGCAATCGTACTGTCGACACGCTGTCTGCTGCGGCAGTGTGCTCTGCTTCCGACGGTAAGCCCTGCGGAACATGCCGCGACTGCCGTAAGGCTGCGGGCGGTGTGCATCCCGATATCATCCATGTCCGCAGAGAGACCGATGATAAGGGCAAGCAGAGAAAAGAAATCCGCGTGGATCAGGTTCGTGAAATGATCGGACAGGCGCAAATCATGCCCAATGAGGCAAACGGCAAGGCGTTTGTGATCCATGAAGCGGAATTGATGAACACACAGGCGCAAAACGCCCTTTTGAAGCTTCTGGAAGAACCGCCCGGAGGCGTAGTTCTGATTCTTTCCACCGCAACTCCCACTATGCTGCTGGAAACCGTGCGTTCCCGCTGCATTGAGCTGTCCGAAAATGATGATGCTCCCGAACTGGATTATGAGCTGAAAAAAGAAGTGCTCAAGTATCTGGAGCTGGCAGCGAAGGGGAAGAAATCCTATTTGATGGCATGGTGTGCCCAGAAAGCGGGCAGCACCGATGTAGCAGGTGCCACTGCCTTTGTTGACGCTGTGAAAGCGGTTATAACCGATATTTTAAGTGGTCGGGAAAAGAGTCATGGACTGACAAAAACGAAATGCTGGATGCTTTTGGAGCTTATGGAAACGTGCACAGAGTATCTTGCGGTAAATACCGGTGTGAAGCACGTATTCGGCATGATTGCGGTTAAGAGCATCGGAGCGGAAGGCTCCGGGAAATGAGGAAAATGCATTGGTCGATGTAGTCAGCATCAAATTTAAAACCTGCGGAAAGGTATATTACTTTGACCCCAACGGCAACGAACCCAAGGAAGGGGAACGTGTGGTGGTGGAAACTGCCAACGGCAGAGAGCTTGCGATTTGCTCTCAGGGTGTTCACGCAGTGGCAGATGACCGCGTGATTCAGCCCTTGCAGCCCGTCATCCGCGTGGCAACCCCTGCGGACCTGCGTGTGCTGGAGCTGAATAAAAAGCGGGAAGCAGAAGCTTTTGATATCTGCAAAAAGAAAATCGCAGAGCATGAACTGGATATGAAGCTGGTTGACGTGGAATGTAATTTCGACGGCAACAAGATTACGTTCTTCTTTACCTCCGACGGTCGTGTAGACTTCCGTGAACTGGTAAAGGATCTGGCAAGTGTATTCCGCAGCCGTATTGAGCTGCGCCAGATCGGTGTCCGTGACGAGGCAAAAATGTTGGGCGGTTTGGGCATTTGCGGCAGACCGTTCTGCTGCAGCCAGTTCTTGAACGAGTTCTACCCTGTGTCCACCAAAATGGCAAAGGTGCAGAATTTGTCCTTGAACCCCAAGAAGATTTCCGGCTGCTGCGGCAGACTGATGTGCTGCCTGCGTTATGAACAGGAAGCATATGAAGATCTGGTTAAGACCGTTCCCAAGAACGGTGCATTCGTGGAAACCCCCGATGGCTACGGCAATATCACACAGGTCAATCTGCTGCGTCAGACTGTCAAGGTCAAGCTGGACGGAGAAAACGAACAGCGCAATTACACCTCCAAGCAGGTAGCGGCTGTACCCGGCGGCAGACCCAAGGATGGGGAAGCACCTGCACATGTACTGGAATATGTGCCCGAGGAAGAGCCTGTTGAGGAAGAAGTCGTGGACGAATGGAACTTCGCCATTCTGGAAGACTACGAGGATTTGGACAAGAAGCGCGAACGCCGCGAAAAGCAGGCAGCGGAAGAGGCGGAACAGAGTGAAGAACGCCGCAGCCGCCGCAGCAGAGGCGGTCGCGGAAGAAACCGCCGCGGTGGCAAGCCTGCAGCCGAAAAGCAGGAGGCAAAGCAGGAAGTACAGGAAAAGCCTGTAAAGCCCGCAGCGGAGAAGCAGGAGAAAAAGCAGCGTCCTCCCAAGCCTCAGAAAAAGCAGTCCAAGCAGCCTGCAGCCGAAAAACAGGAAAAACCTGCGGTGCAGCAGCCCAAGGCTGATGCGGAAGGCGGCGAAAAGAAGGCGAATCGGAATAACAACCGTCGCCGTCCCCGTCCCCACAGACCCAGAAGCGATAAGAAATCTGCTGAATAAGAAAAAGAACCTCCTGTAAGGAGGTTCTTTTTGAATCAGGTGAGCATATGAAACGGATTATTCTAACAATTTTAACGGTGTGTCTGCTGGCTATGTGCGGCTGCAAGCAGGATGTCCCTGCGGTGACGCCTGCACCGACTCCGACTGTGATGCCTGCACCCACGCCCACACTGACACCGACTCCCGTCCCTGTACCCGATTGTGACAGTGCGGCGGTGGTAATCAGAGATTACATCCCCAATGTGTATGTTGACCTGCGTTATGCGGGCAGCAACAACTTTACGGGACAGGTCATTTATG
>JAFQPT010000187.1 GCA_017411665.1 Oscillospiraceae bacterium
CTGGCAGGCATCTCTCTGATGGCAATGCACGTTTCCGAACAGAAGCGCAAGGAAGAAGCTTGATTCTCAATCAACTGAACATAAAAAACGAGGTCTTATGGCCTCGTTTTTTATTTGCAATCTAACCATGAAAAACGCCACCGTTGATACGGTGGCGTTTGCTTTTTTATTTGCCCACGCAGAAGCGGGAGAAGATTCGATTGGTGACGTCTTCGCGGATGGTCTTGCCGGTCAGTTCACCCAGTGCTGCCATCGCTTCTTCGGCTTCGGTCAGCACAGCATCGGGGGTGATGCCCATGAGCATGGCGTCCTTGGCTGCGTGCAGGCTTTCCAGTGCGCGGCCCACTGCGTCTGCATGACGGGCATTGGTGAGGATTTCGCCTACGGGAGCATCGGGGGTGGGGAACAGCTGCGCTACAGCGGCTTCCAGTTCGCCCAGACCTGTCTGCTGCTTAGCGGACAGTACACAAACGATACTGAACTTGTCTGCCAGAATATCGGCGCTGAAGGCCTGCTCCAGGTCGGACTTATTGACGACAGCGATGCTCTTTTCGCAGGCTGCGGCTGCCTCGATGGCGTTGTAGTCTTCTTCTGTCAGCTCTGCGGAGCCGTCGAAGACGGCAATGACCAAATCAGCGGTCTGTGCAGCTGTCAGTGCACGGTCGACACCGATTTTTTCCACAGTATCATCGGTTTGGCGGATGCCTGCGGTATCGGTCAGTCGGATGAGGACGTTACCCATGCGGACGCGCTCTTCGATGGTATCGCGGGTAGTACCTGCGATGTCGGTCACGATGGCGCGCTCGTAGCCCAGCAGTGCGTTCAGCAGGGAAGACTTACCTGCATTGGGCTTGCCGATGATGGCTGCCTTCACACCTTCGGTCATGATACGGCCGCGATTAAAGGTGTCCTTCAGTCTCTGCAGCTGCGCAATGGCGTCGTCCAGCACGCTGCTGTAGTTTTCCAACTGGAAGTCCTCAATGTCTTCATCGGGATAGTCCAGCACAGCATGGTAGTGGGAACAAATTTCTACCAGAGAAGCATAGATGCCGTCGGTCTTGCGCAGAATGGCACCGTTGAGCTGACCGACTGCGTTTTTGGCTGCTTCCGCAGTTTCGGAATGGATGATGTCAATGACCGCTTCCGCCTGCGTCAGGTCCATGCGGCCGTTCAAGAAGGCACGCTTGGAAAATTCGCCTGCCCGTGCCTGACGTGCACCTGCTGCAAACAGGGCTTCCAGACCCGCACGGAGCACAACAGGGGAGCCGTGGGTCTGCAGCTCGGCGGTATCTTCACCGGTATAGCTGCCGGGACCTCTGGAAATGGTGCACAGGCAGATGTCCAGCTCGGTGCCGTCGGCATCAACCATGCTGCCGTATACCAGCTGACGATTGGGGTAGGAGGACATGGGCTTGCCGGAAATGGGCTTGAATACACGGTCGATGATCTGCATGGTATCATCGCCGGATACGCGCAGAATGCCGATTGCGGCAACAACGCCGCCTGTGGCAATCGCAGCAATGGTATCGGACATAATTTCGTCTCCTTTTGCGTTTCGATTACGGGATAAAAGCCACCTCCTCATGTGAGGAGGTGGTTTGTGTTATTGCTCTTCTACAGTGAATTCCACACGGCAGGTGGATTCCATCATGCGGGCTGCGGTGACAGCCGCTTCACTGCGTTTGACGGGTTCGTGCGCCTTAAAGGTGTGGTCAATGACACCGGGGGTGTCGGTGTAGCCTGTGACGATGCCTGCGCGATACATTGCATAAATGGCATCTGCTCCGTCACTGAAATGCTTCACGTCGGGAATTGCGTTGTCGGCAATGTCGTTGATGACCTTAAATTCCTCTTCCGGCAGAACCTTGTACAACAGCTCGATGAACTCGCCGCGGGTGATGGGAGTATTCATTTCCTTGCGGGAAAGCTTCTTGCAGGATTCGTCCACCAGTTCATGCTCCACAGCGTATTTTACGTAGGTTTTGTACCATTTCAGTCCAAACCAGTGATTTTTCAAGGTGATTTCTTCCTCGTTGTACAGCTGATGCATGCGGGCTGCCATTGCAACTGCCTGCGCAAGCGTCAGCTCACTGCTGGGCTTGAACTCGGTTTTGGTTACACCGCTGAGGATACCCATGCGGACGCAGGCGCGCAAATCGTTATAAAACCATGCCTGCGCGGATACATCCTTGAAGTTTATGTTCCCTGCGGCAGGTGTCGGTGTGACAGTGGGAGAAACAGAAACTTTGGGGGATGGGGTAGGCGTGACAGCGGGGGTGACTGTGGGCTGCACGGTCGGTGCGACGGTAAAGATCGGCGTCACGGAAGGCTTGATGACAGGTGTGGGACTGGGGGTCACAGGAATGTAGATGACAATGGGAGTCGGCTCAATGACAATAATCACGGGAGTCGGGGTCACCACAGGAGTGTGACTGGGCGTGACCACGGGAGTGGGACTCGGTGTGACCACGGGTGTGGGACTGGGTGTGATTACGGGTGTGGGACTCGGTGTGATTACGGGAGTAGGACTCGGTGTCACCACGGGAGTGGGGGATGGGGTAGCGGTAGCAGTTGTGCCGTCGGCCATAGTGACGGTAAAGCTGCCTTCGATATTGAAGGTAGCGTTGGAAGTGGCTGTGACCAACGCTTCTCCGTCTGTGCAGACGATGTACAGATGACCGGGCAGAAGTCTGCCGTCAATGGCTGCACCACCGACAGTGACATTGACAAATTCCCCTTTGATGACATCCACCTTTGCGGTTCCCTCTGTGACGGTGATACTTGCACCTTCATACATTCGGATGGTGGAGCTGTTTGTCAATGTATATTGCTTTTGGGGTGTATCGGATGCTCTGCTGTTTGTCTGATACCGCTCCTCAAAGCTTTGGACCAATACGCGGCCCTGCTCCAGCAAATCATTCAGCAGACTGCTTGCCCATTCCTGCGCAAAGCTTTTGGAAATCAGCGGGTCTTCCGCTGAGCCTGCGTAGGCATGTGCTCCGATGCTGAAGCCAAACAGCAGAATCGGTGTCAGAATCAGCGAAATGAGTGTTTTTTTCATGAAATCCTCGAGGATGGATGCATGTTATTTGCGCTGCTTTGCTTCTTTTGCAGCCTGCTCGTCCAGATATTCGGACAGATAGTAGCCGAGCGCCAGCAGACTGTCGGAGAAGTAGATGTTTTCAATGACGGTTGTGCTGCCGGGAACATCCAATTCTACATTGGTGAAGTTCCAGATTCCCCGCACACCGCATTCCACCAGAACGGGAGCGACTTCATTTGCATAGAAGCTGGGGAGGCACAGGATAGCTGCATCGGGCTGCAGTTCATTCAGCTTGATGCGCAGTTCCTTGATGTCGTAAACGGGAACGCCCTTGATGTTGGCACCGATGAGGTCGGATTTGACATCAAACGCACCCAGCAGATTGAAGCCGAAATTATCAAAGTTGAAGTGGCTGATCAAAGCGTGACCGATATTACCTACGCCAACCAGCATGCAGCTGAAGTTGCGGTCCATGCCCAGAATTTTTGCGATTTCCTGACGCAGTGCCACAACATTGTAGCCGTAGCCCTGCTGACCGAATTCACCGAAGCAACTGAAGTCCTGGCGAATCTGGGAGGGGGTCAGACCCATCTGACGACCCAGCTCACCGGAGGAAATACGTTCCACACCGGCTGCGGTCAAATCGTCCAGCTTTCTGAGATATTTGGGAAGACGTCTGATGACGTTATTGGAAATCTTGATTCTCTTCATATGTTACACCTCTATACGATTATGACGAATAGACACGAATCTCGTAGAATTATTCACAATTATCATACCATATACAGTGATAGATTTCAATGTGCGATAATGGGATAAAAAAATAAAAAGTACCCGATTCGGGTACTTTTTATTGTGTGGTTTGGGGTGCCTGAGATAACTCCGGAGACGGTACGGGAGAAGCTGCGGGCTCGGATTCGGTCAGCAGCTTGAGGTCTTCGGCGGTACCCACAGCGTACCATGCGGTGCCTTCCACAAGGTTTTTGCAGTAGATGCGGTCACCGTCCAGCCAAATTTGCAATGTTACATCGTTGCCGTTTTTGTCCTGTACGGTCAGCTCGTAGTCGGGCTCTTCGGTGAACAGGTTGAAATCTGCCTCTTCCGCTACATACAGTAAATCGCTGAGTGCGGTCAGAGTCTCGGGAATCAGCAGGGAATCGGGTATGGGGGTTGGAGTCGGTCTGGGTGTGGCGGTGGGTGCAGGGGAAGGTGCAGGAGTGGCAGTCACCACAACGGCTTCCGCGGGGGAATTCGGTGTGGATACGGGACTGACCTCTGCGGTAACGGGTGCGGAGGCATTTGCGTCCGGTGCTTCGGATACGGCGATATCCAAAGCAGGGGATGTGCCGTCTCCGCTGGCCACAGCAATTTCCGGTGTGATATCCGGCGTGGGTGTGGGTTTGGGGGTTTGATGGGTTACGCGGGCATATTCTGAGGTGTCCTGAATGTGTCGGCCGTCGGTTTGGAGATGACTGGTGACAAATCGGCTGCCGGTGAAAATTACCAGCGCCAGACAGGCGGCAAGACTTGCCAGATGGAAATAGCCCGGTCTGCGTTTTTTGACAGGGGCGGGGGTATTGATTTTGTGCATCACAGCTTCTGTAAAGCCATCCGGAACATCCTCCAGTTCTTCCAGGGAAACGGAGATGGCGTGGAATGCCTCGAATACTCTCATACATTCGGGGCAGCCTGCCAGATGTTCGGTTACGACGGCGCTGTCTTCTGCACTCAGCTCGTGGTCAAGCATTGAGCTGATTAGTTCTCTTATCTCATTACAATTCATGTTGTGTCAGCGCCCTCCTCTCTCCATTTTCTTTGACGGTAACTCAGATGAAATGTTCCCGTCTTTTTGAAGGATCTCACACAGTTTTTTTCGGGCTCGGAAAATGCGGGACTTGACAGTCCCTTCCTCAATGTTCAGCTGCCTGCCGATTTCATCGTATCGCAGACCGCCGATTTCACGGAGTACCAGAATCTCTCGCTGCTGTGCAGGGAGCTGATTGAGCCCTGCCCGCACACTCTCACGCAGCTGCTTCTGCTCGGTCTGTGTCTCCGGCGAGAAGGACTCGTCGGGGATTTCCATGACCTCACTGTCTCCGTCCTCGTCTTCGTACATCAGCGGAATCACCTTGTGGCGGTTTCGCTTGCGGATAAAGTCCAGACACAGGTTTGTGGTCAGCTTGTACAGCCATGAGGAAAATTTACAGTCTCCGCGGAAGCCTGACAGGTTGGTGTATGCCTTGAGAAAGGCTTCCTGAGAAATATCATATGCATCTTCTTCGTTGCCCAGCATGCGCAGAGCAAGGTTGAATACCACTTTTTTCTGGTCTTCGACCAATGCTTCGAAGGCATTGGTGTCGCCGTCGAGGACTTTTGCAATGATTCTCATTTCCTCGTCATGGGTCAGCATGTTTCATTCACCTCAGTTCCAGACGAATCTCACGGATAATCAGTTCCAGCTGCTTGAGAGACTCAATCTGTACCAGTTGTTGTTTATAGTAGGATGCATGGGGCACTCCCTTGAGATACCATGCCAGTTGTTTTCGGCTTTCTACACAGGCAACGCGCTCTCCCTTCAGTTCGGCGCAGCGGCAAACCTGTCGGAAGGCCACGTCCATGCGGTCGGGCAGGGAAGGCAGCTCGGGCTCGGGCAGGCCTTCCAGTGCGGCTTTTGCTCTGGCAAACAGCCACGGATCACCGAAGCTGCCGCGGCCAATCATTGCCATGTCCGCACCTGTGTACTTCAAAATGTGGACGGCATCCTCTCCGGAGAATACGTCACCGTTTGCGATAACAGGCACATTGACTGCCTGCTTGACATCGCGAATGATATCCCAGTCAGCCTTGCCTGCGTACATCTGCACGCGGGTACGACCGTGGACGGCAATGGCGGCGGCCCCTGCGGCTTCTGCCATTTTTGCAAATTCCACTGCGTTTACATTGCCGCTGTCCCAGCCCTTACGGAATTTCACCGTGACGGGGACGGGAACTGCTGCATTCACAGCGCTGATGATGTCGCCCGCCAGCTCGGGCGTGCGCATCAGTGCGCTGCCGTCACCGCTTTTTACCACTTTTCCCACAGGACAGCCCATGTTGATGTCGATGAAATCCGCACCGGAGATGTCCAGTGCGATTTTGGCGGCTTCCGCCATGACATCGGGCTCGTGTCCGAAAATCTGGGCGGCAATGGGGTGGTCGGATTCGTGGATGTATAATAAGTCTTTCGTTTTTCGGTCACCGTAAACCAGAGCTTTTGCGCTGACCATTTCTGTGGCGGTCAGTGCTGCGCCCTGCTCACGGCAGACTTCACGGAATGCGGCATCGGTCACGCCCGC
>JAFQPT010000188.1 GCA_017411665.1 Oscillospiraceae bacterium
AGTAGGTGACAGCGGGAGCGGGGACACTGTAGTCCTCGGTTGCCAGATTGTGGTTGCTGCAGGCGTAAACGATATTCTGGCTGCCGATGGGGATGGTGTAGCCGCCGTTGGCATAGACAGCGCCGCGCAGGAACAGGTTGTCGGGTGCGCCGATGGTGCCTTCGTCACAGTTGGTCACGTCTACCAGATAGTTCTTGCCGTCCAGTGTGACCACGTTCCACATGTGGCTGCCTGCGCCTGTGCCGCCGTACATCGTGCCGCTGACGCTGATGCAGTCCACACCGCCCAGATCGCACAGATACTGGAATGCCTTGGAGTAGCCTTCGCAAACAACATTGGTGCTGCTGTCGCCGTCGAATACGTTGATCAGCTGCCAGGGAGCACCGTAGCCGCCTGCGTAGCTGTCGTCTGCGGCTGCGGAGTTATAGGAGACTGCGCCGCAGATGTATTCCTTGTAAGCAACCATCTTTTCATAGGCAGACTTGCCGGCATTGGCATTTACCACAGCCTGTGCGTTGGCAGCTGCCGCAGTGATTTTGGAGACGTCGCTGCTGACGGTGGTGTCGCCGTTGCCGTAGTCGGCGGAGACCTTAAACAGGAAGTACAGGTCGGTAACGGTAGCCTCGTGGGGGTAATAGGAGATGCCGTAGCCCATGCCTGCGCCCTGTGTCTTATCGAACCAGTACAGGTCAAAGGGACAGTCGGTCAGCAGAGCGGTGATGATCTTCTGCTGGTCCACCTGTGCGTCCATTGCTCCGCTCAGTGCTGCCTGGATATTGCTTTCCGTAAACTGGGAGAGACCCAGCTCGGCAGCGGTGAAGGTGGTGTTCAGACCGTTGACAGTGCCCAGAGAGAATACGGAAGAACCGCCGTTTGCGGCAACCGCCTGAATCTTGGGCTTCAGAATGTCATAAATAGCCTTCTCGGCGTCGTTGAGGGTCGCTCTTGCCTGGGTGCCGAAGGTGGCCATTTCATACCCGTAGAGCTTGCCGTCAACATAGTAGGCAAACAGCTCGCTGTTGTCGGGCAGGTCCACATTGGGCACAACAAGGCTCAAAGCCTGTGTGGTCTGAGGCTCAACAGCTGCTTCGGGTGTGGGAGCGGGAGTCTCCTCGGGCACGGGAGTCTCTTCGGGGGTCACTGCGGGAGTTCCCTCGGGAGTCTCTGCGGAACAGTCGGTGCATACGAATTGGCATGCCTGTTCTTCCACAGCCGCAGCGTAGCCGCACAGCTCGTCATGGACATGGGTGCAGTCCGCACCTGCCACGGGAGCAACGTAGCCGCAGTCTGCGGTATGTACCAACGCACCGTTTTCGTCGGTGTCGGTGCATGCGCACAGAACTTCCGCAACGGCTTCCACATAGCCGCAGGCTTCATCGTGGACATGGGTGCATGCCACTTCTGCCACGGCAGCTGCGTAGCCGCATTCCTCGGTATGTACTGCGTGGTGCGTGCAGCCTGCGTCCTCATCGGCAGCGAATACCGCCATAGGGAAGCTCTGCACCAGCATCAGCACACACAGCAGAATGCTTAAGCATTTTTTTGTTTTTTGGGTCATCTTCATTATAGATGTCCTCCTCTCGGAAGAGTGATAAGCAGATAGCTATACAAACTAAATTATACACCGATGAACATTACAATTCAATCTTTTTCAGCGCGATACATTAAATAAAAGTAATTAAAAATCGCGAGCGTTTCCGCTGAACGACCTTGCCCGCGAAATCGAAGTTTGAAGGGGAGGAGAAAGTACGAGATACATTCCCAAAAATCATCTGTCATTCCGCGTGCAGCAAAGCGGAATCGAGGAATCCCCTATTTAGTGCGCCCATCATCGAGGGGCTCCCTCGGCTGCGCTCGGAAAACACTGCCGATTGCGCAGGTTGGCAAATCCTGCTATACTGTAGATGAGGTGATTTGCATGGAACAACCGAGCCGAAATGCAGTCCTGAAGCCTCACGTCATCAAGCCTACCCATGACAAACCGTGGAGCTCTGTGACAAGGCTTGCACCTGTGACG
>JAFQPT010000189.1 GCA_017411665.1 Oscillospiraceae bacterium
GACTGAGAGGTCGATTTTACAAACGTTTCCGCATGTTTTTCGACCTCTCCACCGCAAGCGGTCCCCCTCAGCTCTGCACACCCACAAGGGGCGCCCTTCGCAAGGGGAGGCAAGGTTGCGGCAGTTTACCAACTCTTCAAACTTCGATTTAGATGACTGCGCGTAGTAAACGTGCCTTGCATTTCTGAACCGCACCGACGTTACCGTGCTTCCATGAAATGACAAGAGATTCGTCCGTACGAATGAAAAAGAGCACCGTGGAATTTCCACGGTGCTCTTTTACTATTCGCTTATGCGTTGTAGAGGTCGGAGTTCAGCTTGCCTTCGCTCTTTGCAACAGCTGCTGCCGCAACTGCGTCGCCGGTGACGTTCAGAGAGGTGACCAGCATTTCGATGGGACGGTTGATTGCCAGAATCAGTGCGTATGCTACCATTGCGGAGTCGTTGGTGAAGCCAACGCCGGACAGAATGGTGAACAGGATGACTGCGCCTGCGCCGGGTGCTGCGGGAGTACCCATGGAAGCAATCAGTGCCAGTACCATGATAACCAGCAGCTGGAATACGCTGACATCAAAGCCACCGCAGCCTGCAACGAACAGGGTTGCGACAACCTGCATGATTGCGGTGCCGTCCATGTTGATGGTCATGCCCAGAGGCAGCACGAAGGATGCAATCTGACCGTCAACACCCAGCTCGGAGGTATTGGTTTCCAGATTCAGAGGCAGGGTAGCTGCGCTGGAAGAAGTGGAGAAACCGAATACGATAACCTTGAAAATCTTCTTCATGAACTTGAAGGGATTTTCGCGAACCAGCAGGGCCACAAACAGGGGATAGCCGATGAACAGATAAATCAGCAGCAGAGCGACACAGATGACCATGTAGCTGACTGCGGGCTTCAGGTAGTGGATGCCGTAGGTAGCGAAGGTGCGGCACAGCAGCATGAAGATGGCTGCGGGACCAAACTTCTTGACTGCGAAGTTCAGGAACACAACAATGATGTTGCTGATTTCTTCGCACAGACGGTAGATTACGCTTTCCTTACCCATGTTCAGGCTGTTCATGCCCAGACCCACGGCAACAGCCAGGAATACGATGGACAGAACTGCGTTGTTGACGCTCATGGTAGCGCCGATGTTGCTGGGAACAATGTCCAGAATCACCTTAAGAGGATTGGAACCGGTAGAGCCGGTGGTAGCGGTAACGCCTTCGATGACAACATTGAAGATGCCTGCCTTGAAGAACAGCAGACTGATGAAGCCTGCGGACAGCAGTGCGATGGTGGTGGTCATCAGGAAGAAACCGATGGTCTTGCCCGCAACGCGGCCCAGAGTGGATGCTTCACGGATTTCGCCGATTGCCATTACGATGGAAGTGAATACCATGGGAACGATAACCAGCTGCAGTGCGCGGATGAACATCTGACCCAGAATGTAGAACAGACCCAGAGCCTGTTCGCCGCCCTTCGCAGTGATGTCCTGGAACAGCAGATTGTTGATGGTGATCCAGGTGCTGCTGTCTGCACCGACGTTTTCACGGATCATCATGAATACCAGACCTGCCAGAATACCGGTTACCATTGCAATCAGCATTTGGATGGCCAGTTTGTTGTTGTCATTCAGCTTACTCATTAATAACTGCCTCCTCTGTATTTCTCTAAAAATGCTCAAACGGCCTAAGTATAAAGGAACTTTGTCCATTTGACAAGTGACATAATTTGAGAAAAATTATAAAAAACACAGATGCGTTTTGTGCATCTGTGTTTGGGTGTGAGGAAATTCTTGTCATTCCGACCGAGCAGCGATAGCTGCGAGTGGAGTGTATCTCTTACCGTGGGCGGCGCTTCTCGAGAGGACGTTCGGGGCGCAGCAGTTCAAGCATCAGATTGGCACCCAGACGGAAGCCGCAAATAAACATGGTTTCTTCGTCCATGGAGGCTAAAAGATTCCGCTGGGATTCCAGCTCCAAAAGAAGAAGTCGCTGCTGTGGAGTGATGGTTTGATCAAAGAGTGTCACATTGCCGTCGAATTCGCGGAGCAGATGCTTATATGCGTCCGATTTGCGGATATCAAAAGCATCGAAAATCGGCTCTTTGCAGATGTATTCTACGATGTTCATGGCTTTCCTTCTTTCAATATCATGTTATTACAATGATACGACATATAAAATCCTATGTCAACGATAAAATGATTTAAAATATCTTAAAATAATTCATTTATGTCATATAATATCATAATAGAGGTGAATGCAATGTACGAAGAATTTATTGCGCAGCGATTGGCAATGCTCAGAAGTCAAAAAAAAGTATCTGCACGTGAAATGAGTCTTGCGATAGGGCAAAATGAAAGCTATATAAATCGGATTGAAAACAAAATTGCACAGCCATCTATGCAGAGCTTCTTCTTTATCTGCGAATATCTTGGCATTACTCCCGCGGAATTTTTTGATGAGCTGAACGATTATCCTGTTGATTTGCATGAAGTTATCTTAGTGTTACGAGAATTAAATGAAGAACAGTTAAAACTTGTGAAAACCGTTGCAGAAGGATTGAAAAACAGCGGAAAATAATGGATTTTATGTGAAACATCAGGAGGGGTCAACATTGCCCATTCAATATAAAATAGATGTTTTGTCGGCTTTGAAGGAAGCAGGCTTCAATACGAATCGCCTAAGAAAAGAAAAACTGCTGTCGGAGGGAGTTATTCAAGCTCTTCGAGAAAACAGATATGTATCAATGCAGAACCTATCGAAAATCTGTGAGCTGTTGGATTGTCAGCCGGGGGATTTAATGGAATATGTTCGAGAAGAATAAAAGCTCACGGAATTAGCCGTGAGCATTTTCAGACTGTCAAAGAAGGGAGAAAGCCTCCCCTTCGATAAGGGGAGGTGTCAAAATCGGAACGATTTTGACGGAAGGGTCGATAAGAAAAATGTATAAGATTTGGTAAAATCCTATTTTTTTGACTATTTCGACCACCCAGTCAGCTTCGCTGACAGCCCTCCTTAACGAAGGAGGGCCATGAGCGGTAGTTCTTTGACATGCTCTAAAAGCTCACGGAATTATCCGTGAGCTTTTTGTGTGTAAAAATAATGGGGCGTCGAGGACGCCGCCCCCTACGAATC